>CABMHZ010000221.1 GCA_902386115.1 uncultured archaeon
CAGTAACTCAAACCCAGGAAAATCACCAGGGAAGAACCTGCACCAAAACCTGATATCAAACCAAAAGAAGAGCCAATGTCGCATACATATAAATTACTGGAAAAGCTCAAGGAAGATGCTAAACCCAGGGAAGAGGCAAAGCAGCCCGAAAAGCCAAAACCAAAAAACGAATACATTGTTGCCGATAATTATGTGCCAAAAGACAAAAGAAAACAGCAGGTAGTTATAGAAGCTGAAGAAAAGGTCATCGTGGCGGAGGATAAAGGTGCCGCGGGAGAAAGATTTAAAAGACCATCACTCAAAAAAAGTGAAAGGGTAAAAGAAGGGGTGGAAATTTTCGAAACCCCTAAAAAGAGGTAGATAGTGCACATCAAAGAGATTGAATTACAGAATTTCAAATCTTTCGGCAAAAAAGCTAAAATACCATACTTTGATGATTTTACGACCATTTCCGGTCCCAACGGAAGTGGTAAATCCAATATAATCGATAGCATCCTTTTTTGCCTGGGTCTTTCGAATTCACGGATAATGAGGGCAGAAAAACTTACAGATCTTATTTTTAATTCAGATAGCGGCAGAAAAAATTTTGCGCAGGTGACCATCCGGTTTGATAATAAAGACCACGAGATGCCCGTGGATTCTGACGAGATCATTATCACGCGAAAGCTCAGGCAAACCGAAACCGGATATTACAGTTACTATTATTTCAATGATACTCCCGTAAGCCTGGGGGACATCCACAACTATCTTTCTAAAGCCAATATAACACCTGAAGGCTATAATGTCGTGATGCAGGGGGACGTTACGCATATTATCGAGATGTCGCCGACTGAAAGGAGAAAGATCATAGACGAGATCGCAGGCGTTGCGGAATTCGATGAAAAGAAAGACCAGGCACTTAACGAACTTGAGATAGTTAAAGAAAGGGTCGAGCGGGTGGATATCATTCTCGGTGAGGTGGATGAACAGCTGTCAAGGCTCCAGCAGGAACGCGACCAGGCTCTCAAATACCAGTCCCTGCGGGATGAAAAGCGAAAATATGAAGGTTATGTCCTCCTAGCCCGGCTCAAGGACGCGCGTTCTGAACAGGATAAACTCGCGGGTGAACTGCTTGATAAGGAATCTAAAAAACAGGAGCTTGAAAATCAACTGCAAGAGAGCAGGCAGCAGCTTAAGGAAACTGAGGACAGGCTTGCGGATATCAATTCGGATATCCTCAGGAAGGGTGAGGAAGAGCAGATCGCGCTAAAAAAGGAGATCGAATTCATAAAAGGCGAGATATCGCGCAGCAACAGTACGATAGAGCTTGCAGAGAATGAAATAAAGGATATCGAATCGCAACGGAGGAAAGCCTTCCTTGATATAGACGCAGCCCAGGCAAAGGTGGCTGAATTCACGGGTAACCTGAAGGAAGAGGCACAGAGGAAAGAAACGGTAACGGCAGAATGCGATGACAGGAAAACGCAGCTTCTCATGGTTCGAAGCAAGATCGCGGAAGTCGATGCTGAATTTGCCGGGACGCGGGATAAACTCTCAGAGACAAAACAGGCGCTTGAGACAAGCAGGAATGAAAAGAACGAGTTCATGCGGGAGGAAGACAGGCTGCTTGATGCGATAAGGCGTAACTCCTCCGAGGTGCGGGACATGGAGATCGAGATCGAGACTTCCGTTTCCAAGATAAGTTCCGCTGATATTGATGCCGAGAATGTGAAAGCTCAGATAGAGGAACTGAACGCCAGCAAACAGGTCTATACAAAGGACCTGTTCGACCTTGAAAAGAACAGGATGGAAATAAAAAGCGTTGTTTCAGACCTTGAAAATACGCTTCGAGGGCTGCACCAGGATTATGCAAGGTCTGAAGCGCGCATAAAAGCCGTCGCGGAACTTGCTTACAGCGAGCCCGTTGAGGCGGTGCTTCGCGCGATGAAGAACCGGGAACTGCCTGGCATATACGGAACAATAGCAGAATTAGGCAAAGTCGATTCAAAATACTCGCTTGCGCTTGAGATAGCAGCAGGCGCAAGGATGCAGTCCCTGGTTGTGGATAACGATGAGGATGCCGCAAGGGCGATAAAATACCTGAAAGACCACAGGCTCGGCAGGGTTACATTTTTGCCTCTTAACAAAATGGAAAACATGCAGCAGCTCCCGAAAAAGGGAAACGAGGGTATCATTAATTATGCCATCAACCTTGTTGATTTCGATAATAAGCTGGCTCCCGCCTTCTGGTATGTATTCCGGGATACGATGGTCATCGAAGACCTTGCAACCGCCCGCCGTCTCATGGGAGGAAAACGGCTGGTCACGCTTGAAGGCGAGTTGATAGAGAAAGCAGGAGCAATGACCGGGGGCACGATACGGTCAAAGCTTTCATTTGCAAGCGGGGAAGAAGAGAACCTCAAGAAGGTGGCAGAGCAGATAGCCGAATTCGAAGGACGGCGAAAGTCTGCAATGAACAAAATGGAGAAAGTGGAAGACCATATAACAAGTATCAGGAACGACGCTTCGAAATTCGATAACGATATTACAAGATTTACCCTTCAGATAGATGAGATAAAAAGCCGCGGAACAAGGCTGGCTGAGTTGATCGAAGAACGGAAAAAACAGATAACAGGGCTTGAAGAGGTGCGTTACGGCATAAAGAAGAGCATGGATGACATTGAAGAGAAAAAGCGGGAGAAGGACGAACAGATAAATTCGCTTTTGGTGGATATCGAGAATATCGAGAAACTCCTGAAAGGTTCTCAGGTGCCTGAGTTAAGCAGCAAAGCCTCAAAGATAGAAGAAGAGATAGACAGGCTTGAAGGAAGGCAGAGGGATATCGAAGGGGTCATCAATGCAATAAACCTGGACTTAAAATATGCCCTGACAAGGATAGACGAGGTCAAAGCAAGGCTTTTAGAGCTTGACGCAAAGAAAGAAAGCCACCGCGCAAAAATAAATGAAATGCAGATAAAGTTAAAACAGCTTGACAGCGACATCAAAGCCAGGAACCTCAGGGAAAAAGAACTCGGGGGGGAACTGCTTGAACTCCAGAACAGCAGGATAAAGCTCCAGCAGGAGCATGCCGCCATTAAATCCGGGCTTGATGATGTCCAGAGGGTGTTCACCGAGATGGAAAGGAATCTTATGGCTCTGCTTTCCACGAAAGAAGCACTCACAGAACAGATAACCGCCCTGGATAATGAGATCGCAGAGCGCGGATTGAACAGGGACGAAGAGGTGCCTTCATCGGAGTCCATTGCCTCAAGGATCGGGGCGCTTACGCGGGCGATGGAAAAACTTGAACCTGTTAACATGAAAGCCATAAACGAATACAGTGAAGTGGAGAACAGGCAGAAAGACCTGCGCACCCGGCGGGATATCCTGTTCCATGAAAGGGAAGAAATTATTATCAGGATAAAGAAATGTGAGGAAATGAAAAAAGAGGCATTCATGAACAGCTTTAACGGGGTCAATGAGCAGTTCAAAGAGGTGTTCCATGAATTATCCGATGGCAGCGGTGAACTTTTCCTTGAAAATCCGGCTGAACCTTTCACAGGCGGGATGACGATAAAAGCACAGCCGTCAGAAAAGACGCTTCAGCGCCTTGAAGCTATGTCAGGAGGCGAAAAAAGCCTGACTGCGCTATCGCTATTGTTCGCGATACAGCAGTACAGACCAGCCCCGTTCTATGCTTTTGATGAAATAGACATGTTCCTTGACGGTGTGAATGCTGAGAAGGTAGCCAGGCGCATACAGAATGCCGCCTCCAGGGCGCAGTTCATCGTGGTGTCGCTCAGGAAGCCCATGATAGAGGCTGCAAAGAGGACCATCGGGGTTTCCATGCAGGAGAGCAATATTTCGAGTGTTACCGGTATCCAGATGAATTAAACGGTGGAACATAAAATTCTATATAGATAATTATCATTATGATAGTTATAATACTCATTTAAAAATATTTATAAAGATTAGAAATTGATTTATATCATAATGATTAATAGACATATAAGAGGATGTAGGCTATGGAACCTACAAATCATTAAAAGTGTGAAATTTGCAGAATAATCCGGGGGCTATTCCTGCATCCTTTGCTACGTTCGAGTTCGTAGGGAGGAAAAACATGTCAGAAAAGGAAGAAATAATAAAAGAGAGTGAAATCACGAGTCCTGAAGACGTCATCAAGAATGACGCGGAGGATAATGCAATATTCCGAATGAACAGGCGAAGATTCCTGCAAATGGCAGGCGCGACAGCAGCTGCCGTAGCGTTGGGCAGACTCATAAACTTTGACATAATGCCATCAGCGTCTGCATTTTACCAGAGTGGCGGGCTGCAAAAGTTCATCCAGCCTTTCCGCGGCGTAGGAGCCGGCGGTATTCCGGTGGCACTACCTGATGCGACGCCAGCCCCGGTCACAGGAGCAGTCCACTATTCACTCAAGATCATACAGTTCCAGGACACTTTGCACCCGTCCCTTGGTGGTCCAACTACGCTGTGGGGCTACAGCCCTGCCATGGCGCTGGGCGAGGGGTCTTACCCCACGAGGCACCTCGGCGGCATTATTGTAGCACAGAAAGGCGTGCCGATCCAGCTCACCTTCACCAACATGCTTCCGCCCAAGCACATCCTGCCAGTGGACACCAGTAATGCTGCGGCAGCTATGATGACCGGTGTCTTCCCTGATGCAGCTAACAAATTTGGCGGGAATGGCTACAATGCGGCTGCGACTCATCTTCATGGCGGTTTTGTGCCCTGGATCAGCGATGGGGGACCGATGGCATGGTTTACGCCATCGTCGAGCGGAGGCAAATACGGCCCGAGCATGGCGAATGCGACGACGAACTACTTCCAGTTGCTGAACCCGGGTCTCGCCCCCGGTCAGGCAGAGTACTATTACCCGAACGCCCAGAGCGCGCGCATGATGTGGTACCACGACCATGCGCACGACATCACCCGGCTCAATGCCTATGCCGGAATCGCTACCGCTTACCTTCTCCGCGACAGCTTCGAAGCCAGTCTGGTGACTATGGGCTTGCCGGATTTTGTCGAGAAAGGCGGTCGCGAAATCCCGCTGGTCATTCAGGACAAGATCTTTGTCGGGACCAACATTCTCACGCTCGATCCGACATGGCCCGGCCCGACGACGCCGGGCAGTCTGTGGTATCCGCATGTATATGAGCGGAATCGGTGGAAACTGGCAAGCAACGCAGCGGGCGGCAATTTGACGCCACCTGATCCGTCATGCATTCCTGAAATGTTCGGCGACACGATGCTTGCCAACGGCACTGTTTATCCCGAGGCAACCGTTGAAGCGCGCCGCTATCGCTTCCGCATCCTCAATGTCTGCCAGGCGCGGTTCCTTAACATGCAACTCTACGTTGACGATGGCAGCGCGGACGGCTTCACGCTGAATGCAGCCCTGAACCCCACGAACGCGAAGGGTCCTGACTTTCTGGTAATCGGCACGGAAGGGGGCTTCCTCTCCAAGCCCGTGAGCGTCCCGTCGAACGTGCCGTTCAATCCCGCGACGTTTAAAGGCAGCCTGGTCACGGGACCCGCGGAGCGGTGGGACATCATTGTGGACTTTTCCGGTTTCGCCGGGAAGAAAGTGATCATGTACAACGACGCACCCGCGCCGTTCCCTGTTGGCGATCCGCGCAACGACTACTTCCCCGTCGCGCCCAAGAACCCGACGATTACGACCCCCGGCTTTGGTCCGAACACGCGCCAGATCATGCGGTTCAACGTCGTTGCGGCAACGAGCGTGGATCCGCCGCTGACTATCACGCCGGCTACTGATCTGACGCCGGGCATCGATACGTCGCTTGTCGGCATGTGGACGACGACCCCACTCGCGCCGCCTCCAGGCATTACCGTGAGGATACTCACGCTCAACGAGGACTTTGATCCCTACGGTCGCCTGATCCAGCGCCCGGGCACCAATGTCCAGTTGGCAAAGGGCGGC
>CABMHZ010000222.1 GCA_902386115.1 uncultured archaeon
CCGGTTTTGTAGAATTCCCTGCCGCAAAGGTTATAGCTCTCTCCATATTCGATACAAGCTTCATCGACATTACGATATAGCTCTGTATCTCAGGAATATCGCCAAGAGAATGTATCTTCATGAATTTTGCATGTATCTTCGGGTACTCGCTCAGGTAAACCATACCGGCAAGCGGGACGAAGCCTGTACATGCCGCAACTGCCATGAGAGAACCTGTTTCGTACCTGGCAACGCTAAAAAGAATTGCATCAACAACAAGCATCAGGAGAAGCAATACCAGAAAACCGGAATAAGCCAGCATGTGCGCCTCCCACGGCTCGATATCATATCCCGTAAAGTTCAGGGCATCCATGAATTCCGGGCTTATGGTCTTCTCACTCTTTCTCCTGTATTCTTCCGTGTTCCCCACCATCCAGCCAAAACGACAGGCTGCGACCTTGCAGGCACGGCAGTACCAGTTCTGATATTCATCCATGGTCTCACTTGTTCTGTTCTACGAATGCGCTGAACCAGTTGATCCACCGTTGATACACTGCCTGGAAATCCACGTTCCCTTTTTCATCCCGCACTTCTTCCTGGTAATACCAGAACATATTGTTCGCTCTCCCGACAACGTCGGCTTCCAGGAATTCCGGATGCTCCTTACCCGCATTTGCAATAGTCTGCTTGATCATCGCCCTCAACTTTATGTTGAGAAGTGCCTCATCGATGCTCATTCCCCACTTACGCGCTATCTTATTCACAAGTTCGGACTGCCCTTTATCCAGAAGGTCGGTGGCTGATATCCGGTCGGAAGAAGGGTCAAACACCATGATGTCGTTAAATATATCGTCTGCATCAGGTTTTTCTTTCCATTCCCCTCCCGTCACTTCAGCTATCTGCACCACTCTCTTTTTCTTGCTCATGGTGCCGGACAGCCTCACGTTCTGGCACACCACAACGGCGTCAGTCGCCCTGAAAGACGCAACCGGAACCCCGAGGCTGTTCACGATGCGCTCAAAGACCGCCCTCGTCGAGGCGCCGTGTATGGTGCCGACAACGGAATTTCCCGCAGTCCCGACCTGCATAGCTTCATACAATACTTTGACCTCAGGACCCCTGACCTCACCGAGAACAAGGGTAGAGTTGCCCATCCTGAGAGCAGCGCGAAGCGCCATTTCAGGAGATATTTCCGCCTCAGAGCCGCCGACTGCCGACTTTGTATGCATGCCCTGTATTTTCCATCCGATCTTCTGCAACCTCTCAATAGGCAGCTCGGGAGTATCTTCGATAGTGAGAATCCTGTATTTCTGAGGTACCTCAAGAAGCATGGCTGCAAGAAGCGAGGTTTTTCCTGCGCCCACGCCGCCTGCTACAAGAATTGAGGACTGACCGTCTATCAGGAAACTCAACAGACCCGCTGCCAGGGGAGTGATCGAACCCATGTTTATGAGCTTGGGAAGTGTCCAGGGATTATTTGCATGTCTCCTGAAAGCGTACGCAAGTCCTCCAGCCGCAAGCGGATTCCCGATGACAGAGACGCGTGTCTTGAACTCGGAAAGGTCCATGTCAAGCACAGGATTTGCCTCACCGAATGGTCTTCCGCTAATCGCCCTGAATCGCGTGATCATCGAGTCGATGTCGTCCTGTGAAAGGTATATGTTGGAAATACACTCTTCTCCATCCACTGCAATGTGTATCGGATTTATGTCAGCCGGGGAATTAACATAGACGTCAGTAACACGCTCATCTGACAGCACGTCCTCAAGGATCCCGAGACCTGTAGTGTATTTTGCCAGTATGTCAGAAAACGTATTAATCTCATCAGGTGTGAGCCTTACACCGATCTTTTGCGCCTCCTCTACTATCATCTGCTTCCCGAGCCGCCTGAAATATTCCCTGGAATTTGCGGAATCCGAGAAATTGAGGTCTTTCGGTCTGTGCTTCATCAATTTCTTCCTGACAGCCTCGATTATTTCCAGTTCCCTGGGTCGCATGTTGTACTCCACAGGGATTGCAAAATACAGGGTTTCGGGTCTATCCGTGAGCTTGTAGCGGCTTATCTGCATCACCCTGCCGCCGGGTCTTTGCACTTCATATCCTTCGATGAATTCAGTGTTCGGCGGGGGTGCTGTGTAAATACGGGATGATGAAAATCCGGGTCTCACCAGGGATTTCATTACGGTTCCATAATAATACACAGGTTCCTCGCCATTGATCCTGTTCCCGAGTTCCGGAACGCATACTGACATTTTTTCAAGCATCGAGATGAAATGGGTTTTATTTTTTTCCTTATCCTCCGTTCCTTCGCGCAATCTTAGTATCATCGCCCTGATATCCTTATACGCTTTTACGGGATCAGTGGCACTCATGTCGATAACAGATTTGAGCCATTCGTTCCACTCTGCCAGGTAGTTCCCGCAATCCTTCCCCGCCTCTGCGTTTTTATAGACCCTTATGCCGTCGATGAAACGTGCGAGCAGGTATAAGAATTCGAGGTTTTCCATCTCGTAGTCCCGTTCATAAAGATGGGATAGCACAAGCCGGTCTGCTACAGGTTCGCAGATGAGAATTCCGAGAATGTTCTCCCTGCATTTGATGTCCGTGATTGAGGCGCCGCCCATGCGGCAGTTTTTGCAGTCAAGGATTATCGTTCTCTTGTTCCTTGATACGCGAGTACGGTACGAGCAGAGGTTCTTTGTTTCCTTTTTTTTGCCTTTCAATTCCCTGACAGCCGTTAATATCGATGCTGCCGAAAAGGTTTTTTTCTTTTCCTGGGTTTTATTGTCGCTGGTTTTAAAGAATGTATTCATATATATTAAGGATATAACTAAAGTTATCTTCCATTACCACCGGGGATTACCCAGGATTTTCCTGCATATAAATTAACCGATTTGAAAATTGTGTAGAACCCGGAAAAAATTTTCCACAAATTTTTGCCCTGAAAATTTCTCTCAGGGCTTGAAGTTGACGAAGAAAAAAGTACGCATTTATAGGAAACAACCCAGGCAGACCGAAAAAATGAATTTCAGGACTCTACAGTAATAGTTCTGTCAAGTCTTGGATTGATATGATCCATCTATAATCAAAGGTCAAGGAGCATCCTTGAAATCATTTTTTTTAGTCAAATTCTTTACAAGTTCCTTTTCCTCGTTAGTACAATCAGTTATTGTTCCGTTTTTAATATTTTCATCAAGTAGTTCATAAAGCCTGATAGGCTGCATGTTTATTTTGTTTCTTTCATTTTTACTACGGTGGCATTTGTTTTTCCACCACAAATCAAATAGCATCTTATCAATTGAGCTTGACTTAGATGGATTTAGAATATCAAGTTTTAGAAAAGAAATCAAAATAGGAATTGCAAAAAATATCAACAATGTTAAAGACAATGGTACTATTGTTTGAATAAGATTTATTTTTTCAATATTGCTCAAATTTGTAAAATTCGTATGTATATTAAAATTCATATAATTTAAAATAAAAGCTGTTGAAATAATATTTACAAATAGAGTAATATATATCATATATAATAAAATACATAGCATGTCAGAAATTCCACAAAGCTCTCTGGAATAAGATTCAATTTTACTACACA
>CABMHZ010000223.1 GCA_902386115.1 uncultured archaeon
CACAGGTTATTGGAGACCTGTAGGGTATTGACCATCAGATACGTGGCGCAAGACTGATCGCAGGTTATCTTACAGTTCTGGTGTGGCAGGTCACGGGATGGTATATCGTTTTCAGGTTGAACCGGGACTTATTGAGGAGCAGGTTAAATAGGATCATCTCACATAGCGAAAGTTGATTGTAGCATTAAAAGTTTTTACTGGGTAGTCCCGAAATCTTTGATTCAATACAAATCTTTAAAGTCTTTGAAATTCTATTTACTTTCATGGATGCTGTTGCAAATCTGAATGAATTGAAATTAGAATTGAAAAGGGAGCTGCGGCAGGAAATTCTGACAGAAGTTCTTGATATAATTCGAGACGAGTTTTATCCTCCTGAAGATAAAATTCGCAAAACGTTTATAAAAAAAGTTGAAGAAGCCGAGCGAAGGGTGAAAAAAGGTAAATTTTCAAAATACACCCCGGAAGAGTTTGAAAAAAGGTTTCTTTGAATATGCCTTATATTATCCAAATTGATACTGCTCTGGAGACAAAGCTGGACAAGCTCAAAAAGAAGGATAATTCTCTTTATCTGAGAGTAATTAACAAAATAATCGAGATCAGCAAAAATCCCGAATTGGGCAAACCGCTCCGAAACGTGTTAAAAGGTAAAAAGAGAGTTCACGTTGGTTCATTTGTTCTTTTTTATTCGATTGATGATAAAAATGAGATTGTAACTTTCATTGAGTTTGAACATCATGATAAGGCATATAGATAATATGCGACTGAAGTTAAGTTTTTGTGGAGGCGGTTCTGGCTTCCTCTCCTCTTTCGGGAGAATGAGAACGGAGGATGAATGCTGTCACTACCTCGGATTAGAAACCCGAACGTATCTTTATGGGTGCTCATAGCTTTGACTTGGTTTTTTGATGCTTAGTTCGCGGTTTTATTTCAGACACGAAACCAAAAAAATTATGGCTAAGTTATTTTTTGCGTTTTAATTTTCGTTAACCCTATTTTAACATCATAATTTGCAGGAGTAACTTTAATTATAGTTTCTGGTAAATCAAAAGGTCTTTCCAATGGGAAAATTTTTGGGTTTTTTGTATTAGTTTCAAAAACAAAATAAATATGATAATTTTTTATTTTTCTGCCTTTCTCATATTCGTTTGAGGAAATATTGAAATGATGAACATTAGATACTTTTGATGTTGTCGATTTTACTTCAATATATTTTTCATTTCCTTTTTCATCAAATGAGAGAATATCGTATCCTGCGGAATCATCTTCATTTGATATATGTTTTAATTTTTTAATTAAATCCATTCTTCCAATTTTTTCCAAATACTTTTTTTCTTCTCTAAATACTAATCTTTCTCCTTTCTTACCTGTTTTTTGATTTTTTTCATTCTCTTCAGCATAATCTGTTTTTTTACTTTTATTACTGTCACTTTTTTTAGACTCTCTTTTTACTATTTCACTTGGCAATAGTTTGATAAGAACCGGGTTGACTTCACCAAAGGTATGATCTACATTATTAGCTTCTTTATTTACAAAATTGTATGAATCACTCATTGCCATATCATATAATGGTCGCAATTTATCCCAACGAGAGAAAATTAAGTCGATAAATTCACTTTTTTTCATTTTTGTTATTTTAGAAGGTTTAAAACTGAAGCTCTTATTAAAATAATTGTCTTCAAATTTTAATTTAGAATCCTTGATATGAATTTTTTTGGAGATTAATAGTTCTGTATTATTCCTTACATTTTTTACAAAATTATCATAAAAAGGTTTGGAAATTGTTCGATTTTTATTGTTTAATAATTTTGGACTCCCATAACCATATAATAAAAAAAATACAGTAAATCCCTCTTCAGAAATCTCTATGTTTAGTTGTGGATAGGGAATATACTCCTTACTTGTTCTTTGCGTGAAAGCAATCCATATTCCATCAATTAATTTTTCTCCAAAAGGATATAACCCACCAATATTTGATTTAAATTTTTCACCCCATCTTTCTAAAATTTCTTCTTGTAACTCTTCTTTTAAACCTTTTAATTTTTGTATAGTTGAGGTAAGTTCGGATGTGGTTTTGGTCTCATCAAGATTTATGAAATCAGACATTGTAAAGTTCTCAAACATAATCAACCTAAAAAAAGTACCAAAAAAAGCAGGAGTCTTTACCCCTACTTTTCCTTGCTGAACACCGCAGCTTTCTTGATTATTTCCATTCTCGTAGCACCGGTCGGCTTCTCCTGCGCCTGCACCATCTGCTCCATTGCTTCCCTCAGCGGCTTTGCAACCTCTTTTGGAAGCCTGGCTGGCTCTCTCTTCACTCCGACATCACCAATGAAGGGACAAGTTACGCCTGTAAGCACAGCCATAACGCGCACGTTGCCCATCAGTCCCGGGTCAACCTTGGCGCCCCAGATCACACGCTTGGTGTTTGGCACTTTGTCCATAATCTGCTCGCCTGCGATCGAAACTTCATAAAGGGTCATGTCCTCGCCGCCCACGATGTTGATGAGAAC
>CABMHZ010000224.1 GCA_902386115.1 uncultured archaeon
ATGCCAAGCAGACTAAGAGCAAATGAATCATCCTCTCTCGCATCCTCCATCTACATCGTCGCTCGCAAGATGAAGCGCCATCCCACTGGTTTTTACAAACAGGTAAAGGAGGAACTGAAAAAGCATCTGAATGAAAAACTCCATCGGCTCTGGGAAGAAGGAGTGAGCGGCGCGGACTTCTTTATTGCGGCGATCGGTTCTGCCATCGAGGTCTTTGGAAAATATGAGAAAGTGATGGACGATGAAGGTAACATTGTCAGGGCTGACAGGCTGCTTGATGATGTACGAAGAATTGCCACTGATTATGCGGTTCACCAGATATTACATAATGGATTTGCAGGTGAGATTTCAGATATGACCCGGTTCTATGTGCTCTATCGCTGGAATTATGGCGAGGCGAAAGTGCAGTTTGATGAGGCGCGAAAACTTGCACAGAGCTGCAGTATTGATCTGGCTAAAGAATGGAGCGGGCATGGATTTGTCAAAAAAGATAAGGAGTTCATCAGTGTTTTAGGTCCACAGGACAGAAAAATTGAAGATTTTAAGAATTCATCAGAACTGATAGATGTTCTTCACAGCGTTCTCCTGCTCTGGGAAAAAAGCAAGAGGGATGAGATGGTGAGTCTGCTTCAGGATTCGGGCTTTGGTAAAGGTGAAGCGTTCTACCGCGTGGCGCAGGCGGTATCTGAGACTCTTCCCATCGAAAGCAAAGAGAAAAAGCTGTTGGATGGGTTCATGGCAGGAAGGGAGAGGTTGAGAGAGGAAATAAGGAAAGAGGCGGTACAAACGAGGCTGGGAGAATGAAGACAATAAAAGAGATAAATAATATACTTTCACATTCTAAAAAAGAGATTGTAGAAAAATATAAATTAAAAAAACTGGGGATATTTGGCTCTTATGTTAGAGGAGAACAAACGGAAGAAAGCGATATTGATATTCTCGTAGAATTTGAAGAGGACTATAAAACATTCGATAATTATATGGATTTAAAATTTTATTTTGAGGACTTATTCTCTACAAATGTAGATTTGTTAATAGAATCCGCAATAAAGCCGCGTCTGAGACATATTATTCTTAATGAGGTCAAATATGCCTAAGAAGAGAGATTTGAGGTTATTTCTTGAGGAAATGTTAGAGGAAATTCAGAGGATTGAAGGATTCGTCAAAGGTATCAATAAATTAGATGAGTTTCAAAAGAACGAAGTCGTATATTATGCAGTCCTTAAAGCATTAGAAAATATTGGAGAGGCAGTAAGGTATATCCCTCAAGATATAAGGGATGCGTATCCTTTATTATGGAGGAAAATCGTGGGACTAAAGGACATCATCAGCCATTCTTACTTTGGAATAGATGCCGCTATTATTTGGGATGTTGTAAAAAATAAACTACCCGAATTAAAATCAATAGTTGGAAAAATCTTGATAAATCTGGACGAAGGGAAATGAACGAAGGAGAAGCAAAAAGGGTGCTGGGGATCATGGCGCTGGCTGATGGAGGATGTATTTATTGTGGAAGTGAACTTTTTAACCGCTTTATTGAGGAGTTTCCAGAGTTCACTGATATGGCAATGGAGATTTTCAAAAAGAAGTTTGATAAAGATCTTGAAGCTGTAAAATACAAGGAGGAAACACGATGCACGTGAGGTCTGAATATGGGCTTAATGCTCTGATAGAGAAAATCAAGGAATTCCCGGAGGTTTTGTCTATCATCCTTTTTGGTTCCTATGCGAAAGATACAGTAAATGAAATTTCTGATATAGATATTGCAGTTGTTGTTAGAAATCCGGATAAACATATAGAAGGTGAGATTGGAAGCATGTATTCGCCGAGTTTTTATGTAGTGCTTTTCCATCGCCTCCCTTTACATATCCAGTTTGAGGTTTTGAAGCATGGGAAAGAGATTTTTTGCAAGGACGAACAAAATCTTCTTGAAATTAAGCGAAAGGTGCTCAGTGAATATTTAGAAATGTCTGATATGTATGAAAGGATAAAACGGAGGGTTCTGGCATGAGAATAGTTGATCTAATAATGAGATTTGAAACTCATTCGAAGAATGCAGCAGAGAAAGAAGTTTCTGATTATTTTGTCTATAACACGCCGGGAAATTTGTTGAAAGCGTGAAGGAGATGCAAAAATGAAACCATTTCACACAATTGCAGTGCCGCATAAAGACATCCTTGAAGGGCGGCTCACTATGGATGTTTATGCAGCAGACCTCTGGGAAGTCAGCAAGAATAGAGGACCAGATGAATATAAAGATGCTGAAACTTTTTTCAGAAAAACCTACCTCACAAAAGGACTTGAAAATCTGCTTACCATCGTGGAAAAGCGCCTGTGCGGTAAAGGTGGAGATCCTGTTATCCAGATACAAACGCCGTTCGGCGGCGGGAAGACACATTCTTTGATCGCCATGTATCACAGGGCTGCACAATGGGATGCAAAGAAAGTCGTAATTGTTGGTACAGCGCTGGGCACAGATGAGACCCTGTGGGGATCATTGGAAAAACAACTGACTGGAAAAATTACAAAATTCTCAGGTCAGGTAACTCCAGGGAAAGAAGCGATACGGAATTTGCTGTATGAAAATCAACCAGTTCTCATCCTTATGGATGAAGTTTTGGAGTATGTAACTAAAGCAGCAGGGGTTAAAGTAGAAAAAAGCACTCTTGCAGCGCAGACGATTGCTTTTATGCAGGAACTCACGGAAGCGGCAGGCACAGTGGAAAAAGTCAGCCTTGTAATGACTCTTCCGGCGAGCATCATTGAACATTATGATGAAAGCGCAGAAAAATTATATCAACAATTACAGAAGGTTGCAGGCAGGGTTGAAAAGATATACACGCCTGTCCAGGAAAATGAGATAACAAAAATCATTAGGAGGAGGCTGTTTAGCGATCTCAATGAAAACGGCGCAAAAAAGATTGTTATTGAATTTATGGATTATGCAGAAAAGGAAGGAATACTCCCGGCAGGAAAGCAGCCAACCGAATACAGGGATAGATTTCTTGACTCATACCCTTTTATGCCTGAGGTGGTGGATGTACTTTATCACCGCTGGGGAAGTTTTCCAACATTCCAGAGAACCCGCGGCGTCCTCAGAATACTTTCCATAGTCATATATTCCTTAAGAGAAACAAATAAACCATATATCAGTCTTGCAGATTTCGACTTGGGTAATCAGGAGATACGACAAGAACTCTTAAAACATATTGGGATTGAATACAACAGCGTCATTGCATCCGATATCACAGGTATAGAAGCAGGTTCTAAGAAAGTGGATGTTTCACTCGGAAGAGCCTATCAGGGATTGAGCCTTGGAAGCAGGACAGCAACCTCTATATTTCTGAATTCTTTTTCGGGAGGGCATGAAAAAGGTGCAACACCCGGTGAGATCAAAAGATGTGCTACGACTACAGAAAATCCTGCAAGCGTTGTAGCTGAAGCTGCAGATCAGCTAAAGGGTAAGCTTTTCCATCTCCAGAATATTGGGGAAAAATACTATTTCAATAATCAGCCGAACATAAATCGCATCTTGTTGAATAAAATGGAGAATATCAAAGAAGAAGAACTCATTGATATGGAACAAGAACTTTTGAGAGATAGCATAAAGGGAGGAAAGCTCAAGGTTTTTATATGGGAGGAAAATGCTGGCAATATCCCTGATTCGGAAGAACTCAAACTTGTTATCCTTAAGAAGGAAAACCCAGAAATAATAAAAAATATTCTAAAAAATAAAGGGCAGACCCCACGGGTTAACATAAATACGCTGTTTTTCCTTTATCCTATGGAGTCTGAAAGATCGGGATTTATCAATACTATGAAGCGTAAAATCGCTTACGATTATATTGAAAAAGATAAAAACCTCAACCTCTCAGATGACCAGAAAAAAGATGTCAGAAAAGAAATGAAAAAGACCGAGTCTAATTTAAAAGAATCAATACGCAGATTTTACCGAATGGTTACTGTTCCAGATAGAAATGGATTAAAGAATAATGACCTTGGGATACCTACCTACGGGGAAGAGAAAGGGCTCAGTCAGGAAGTATATGAAAAACTACGTTCAGATGGAGAGATATTAGAAAAAATTGCTCCGTTAGTGCTCAGAGAAAAGTATCTATCTGACAGGGAATATGTTACAACGGGACAACTGTATCAGTCATCTCTTAAGACTCCTGGTGAGACAAGAACAATAAATAAAACAGTTTGGGAACAGGGAATCGCAGAGGGTACACTCAAAGGGCTATTTGGGTTGGGGGATCTCGAATCCAATAAACCGATATGCAGATATTTCAAAGAAAAGGCATCAGTTGCATTTTCGGGGAATGAAATCATAATTAATGAAGCAGTGTGTTGTGATCAGAGAAAGAAAGAAGAAATTAATTACCACTATGAACCTGAACAACCAGAGAAACCACATGAGAAAGTTAAAGAGAATTTAAAAGAACAAAAGCCAAACTATCCTGTAAAGACAAAAAATAAGATACAACTCAGATTTCATGTGCCAAAAGGCAAAATCGCCAATATCATGGGAGTAATGAATCTTTTGCAGAGCAGATTTGAAACATTGGAGATTGAGCTAATTGCCAATGAAGGATCGATCTCAGAACAGGATTATGAAGACAAAATAAAAGAAGCATTCAAGCAACTGGGGATTGAATTGAATGAGGAGTAGGAATCAATACAAAGAAATAAAGGTTTAAGATTACCATCCTACACATGGATATCCCGTACCCGTGCAGTCAGGATGATGGTATCATACGCAAAACCGAGCCTCCCGTCTTCAATCTTTACCTTTAATCCCGTCGTATCCCCCTCCATACTCTGAACCATCAGCCGCTCAATAATCCCTGTCAGCTTCTCCCCCGCTCCCGCGCGCTTTATCCATTCCTCGAAATCCTGGGGAATTTCCCAATGCGTCACATCCACGATGTCTGCTCCTGTTTTATTGAACATTTTTTCAAGCTCGCTGAGCGCGTATATCCTGACATGCGAGGGGTCGCGCATCTTCTCGATGCGGTTATGGAAAAGGCTTTTTTCCACATTTTCCGAAGAAACGCCGTCCACAAGCACGATCCTGTTCCTGCATACTCTTTTCATCTCAAGCAGGGCTTTTTCCGGGTCAGGGAAATGATGGAATGCGAACTTGCATGAGACTATATCGAAGCTTTTGTCCGGGAACGGTAGCGATTCGACATCCGAAAGAAGAAATCCGGTATTGTCAAGCCCTGAAGTTTTTTCTTTTTCACGGGCTTTGACAAGCATATTGCGCGTCAGGTCGCAGCCAATAACGGTATCCGCTTTTTTTGCGAATTCGAGCGCCAGAAATCCTGCTCCTGTGGCTATATCAAGCACGCGATCGTTCTTTGCGGCGCCGCTTTTTTTCACGACTTCGGAAAGATGGACTACGTCAACGAATATGTTGCCTTTTGCGTATGCTTCTGCCTGTTTTCCGAACTGCTTTTTTGCGCTTTCTTTGATGCCCATTCTGAGGGAGAAAGAAGGAGTGATGATATATAAGTTATGCACTGAATGATTTAACAAATTTGGCGTGGAGTAATCACGAAATCTTTGTAAATAAGACACCGCGGATGAACGCAGATTTGTGATAGCCTATCTGAGGTTTTTTGTAACTTAACACAAAACATTTTACAATCCTTTCACAAGGATTTATCTCGATAAAATGATTACATCACTTGTTGAAATTCTTGAAGAAAGGGATACTTACTTATGATGAATGAGAAGCACGGTTCAGGAAAAAATTGAAGAAGCGAAAGGATTAACAAAATTTGAGGAATTGTAAGAGTTAAGTAATTAAAAAAATTATCGCTTTTCTGTTATTCTAATGATTTCTAAAAATTCCCATCCAAGTATGGCTACTATAACCAATAAAAAGATTCTTATTAAATCACTCTGCAAACCTTGAAAATAAATAGAAAACACCGCTACCGCTAACACTAAGTACATAGTGATAAAAGTTAGAGATTTGATTCGGATCATAGGGCGCTTTTCCATTTTTAGTGAGGACTCTTTTCTTTCTGAAAACTCATTTTTTAGCTTAGAGATAGTATTATGGATAGATTCAGATTCTTTAAATATAGTATCTATTATTTCACAAATTTTGATAGAAAATTCTGCCTCGGGATATTTTTCAAGAACAAAATCATCTAATAAAAAAGCTAGTTTAACTTTTGGCTCATACAGAATGGTAGATATGTATTTACTTTGAAGTAATCCAGTTTCTAAAAATGATATTACATCTTCCGATTGTTCTCTAACACACCTATTCAATATGAAAGCCCCTCGCCTTATATTCTTTTTGATTATTGCATCGTTTTCTATATTCTTTTTCGATGCTAAATCTTGTATAAGATTATTAATTATACTTGTAACTCTAAATGAAGTTTTGTCTTCTTCTGTAACTAGTACAGATAAATCCGCTAATGAGCAAGCTAAAGTAGACTTCCAATCAGTTCCAGATTGAGTATCAATTAGAATCACCGAGTAATCATTTTTAAAATTTTGCAACAATTCATATAATGCGACCGAATAACTTTCAGGATTTGTAGTTTCAAAATGGATGGTTTCTTCGATTGCTTTTGTAGGCGCAATGAGATGAATATTATCAGATATATGTAAGGGAACAACGTCCCCTATTTTTATATCACCTTTGATGTATTCTAACAAGCAATTATTCGGTTGATAGTCGGTAAGTCCCTTTGTTATAAAAAATGATAAACCTCGTGTAGAAAAATCGCAGTCGATAAGCAAAGTCTTTTGATTTATTTTAGATAAAGCATAAGCGATGTTAGCAACTATAATTGTTTTGCCAGAACCACCCTTTCCACTTGCAAAAGATATAGTTTGATTATTCATTTTTCCTCTTTCTAAAAAGTTTAGACCTGTCTGTCCGTTCTTTAATAGATTCTGTTTCTTCATAATGTTTTGCTTTTGTGGATTTGTGTTTTAGATAAAAATAATATATGAAGCACAGTGCGCCAACCAAACCCAGAGAAATAACTGAAACAAAACTAAAATAAGCAATTGCTGAAGATGTACCAAACCCTAAATCAGTAGTAAAAATATTTATCATAGCGACCCGTTCTGGTATGCATATAAGGGAAAAAAATGCAAATATGAAACCGCCTATACAAACCTCCCTGTGTGATGTTGGAATCATTTTATCATAAATTAACCATTTCTGATTAGATATTTTAGTCAGAAAATCTGGAAAATTTGCAACAACAATTTTTCCATTTAATACAACTCCCCCAATTAAAATTATTGATGGTATAATAGTATCCAAATCGATTTTGAAATCTATTGTATGGTCAGACATATCCACCTAAATTCGCTGGGTATCTATCATTTTGCTCTTATTTAAATATACTCCTTAACATAACAAAATTCTCCATAAAAAACTACCCCATACTCCTTGACTTAACAGAATCATGCACAGGGAAAAACTAAATAGAATAAAGCAGAAATGACTATTCCCAACCCCAACTTTGAGAATCGTAATGAAACATTCAGAAGTAATCGCACTCAGGAAAGCATTTAATTCCGTAAAGGAGAGGCAGGCGCAGAACCCGCAAGCCTTCTTTGAAGAACGGAAAAAGAAACTTATGGCAACAAGAGAGCTTTGCGTGGGGAACGATGAAATTCTCTCAAAAGCGATCGATAAATTAAAGAAAAACGGGATGAAAGTCCATCTTGCAAAAGAGGGGAACGAAGCGATCGGTATGATTTTGAATGAACTTGGCGAGGAAAAGCTCGTAGTAAAATCCAAGTCCAATGTCACAAAAGAGATAGAACTTACAAAGGCGCTTGAGAAAAAAGGATTGACCGTTATAGAAACCGATATTGGTGACCGTATTTTGCAGGTACTGAAAGCCAGCCCGTCCCATCCCACAGGTCCAGTGACGCATCTTTCTGCAAAAGAGATAGCAAAAGGACTGACAGAATACTATGGCAAGCCCGTAAAAGATGACCCGGAAGACATTGTACGGATCGTCAGGGAAGACGTGATATCAAGTCTCAGTGAAGCAAAAGTGGGCGTCACAGGGGCAAATGCCATAACCGCAGAAGAAGGCTCCATCGTCATGGCACACAACGAAGGGAACATCTACGAGGTCATGAGAAAGGAAAAACACATCGTTGTTACCTCGATAGACAAAATATATCCCGATCTTGAAAGCGCAATGAACATGCTGAAGATACTGAGCTACAATGCCACAGGCGCGACAATCCCTTCCTTCGTTGAAATAATCAGCGGGGTCAGTAAGACGGCTGACGTGGAAAAGAAGTTCATAAAAGGCGTTCACAGCCCTTCCGAGATCACAGTCATTCTTGTGGATAACAAAAGGAGCGAGCTTGCAAAGACAAATGCCAGGGAACTTCTTTACTGCGTGGGGTGCGGGAACTGCCTTCTCTACTGCCCGATGTATAACACCATAGGGAACGAGTTCGCGCGGGGCAGCAACCTTGGCGGGAAAGGCATCGCTTATCATTCACTGTACAACAACGAGAAGGACGAAAAGCTTGAGTACTGCCTCACATGCGGGAAATGCAGGGAGAACTGCCCGATGGGACTGGATATACCTGCGATAATTAAAAGAATACGAAGTTCCGGGCTGTCGTCAGATGTGTATTATTTTCTGAAATCGCATATGCTGTGGCTGTATTACCAGAGCCTGCTGAGATTGAGGAGCGAATAATAATAAATGGAAGCGAAATAATAGTGGTTTGAAATTGCATGCAAGAAAAAACTAAAGTGGGAATACCTATCAAGAAAAGCTTTTATAGATTACTTGATGAACTTGGACAGATAGAGGCAAAGGAAAATATCGATAATGTATTAGATGGCGTGAGGATAAAGAAGTATTAAGGATCGATGTGTTTTGGATCATTCCTGAAAATCTTAAAACTTATTTATGGTTTAAATGTTTGAAAAAAAAATGAGAAAATGAAAATTCATCTTCTCTTTTTCGAAAGCAAATACAATGCAGACATCATGACCAGGCTAACAGTAAATCCAAACCCGGGAGTTGTCTTCTGGGCTTGAGTTGCTGCCGGCGTTCCAGTCTCCGTCTTGGTCACAGTTGATTGTGGTTCCGGAGTTGCTGTCGGTACAGCCACGCCTTTCAATCCCGCAATTGCAAAATTTGCGAATGCGGTTGTTTTTGCTTCAAAGTATGTATAATCGCTGTCTTTACCGGTTTGCGCAGTCTCAAGCCGCACCCATCTGGCGCCGTCCCATCTGACTAACCGGATATCAGCCGGATCGACTGCATTGCCGGTAAGCCATGAATTCGATACCCTGAATGCAATTACAGCCTCTTTAATATTTTTTGGCGATACAAACCCGGAAGTCCCGACCCAGACATTAAAATTCTTATATATAACGCCCGGTGCTGTTTCATTTACCATGGTTGATTTGCCTTTTAGCAACTCCAGGGCTGTATTTATCAGTCCCGCGCTGACATTACCCGTTATGTTGACGAATATAACCGGATTGCTGGCGTTCTTGAACCGGTATGATGTTATCAGATCTTTATAAATTGCTTCTTCGTATTTTTCTTTAAGTTCGATATTACTGAAGTTCTCGCCTGAAACACCGCCGCCACCACCGCCTCCTCCTCCACCGCCACCGCCGGAAGAACTTGTTGCAGTACTGGCAGGAGTTGGAGTACCGGATAATTTTGACACTGAAGTCGTTGTCGTAACAGTACCTCCCGGGATGGTAGATCTGACACTCAATGTGAAGGTATTGGTCGTGGAAGGATTATCTGCCGTAACAACCCATGTGCCTGATGTTGATCCCTGAGGAGAGATAGAACCCAGTGAATAAGAACTCGTTCCCGATGAAAGACTGAAACCAGCTGGAAGCGTAAGGTTAACAACGACATTTGTTGCATCA
>CABMHZ010000225.1 GCA_902386115.1 uncultured archaeon
AGGACTTTTGACTTTGTGATATTCTCGAACCCCGATGAAATAGGGCAAGCCCAGGCACCCGGAGGCAGATACAATGTCCAGAGCGTCAAACTCGAGGTCTACCAGGGGAATAACATGATCGGAAGCGGCACCGCAGAATACCTTGAAGGTAACGGCGCAAGCGGCACGTTCCCGATGGTCGCCCCATCCCTGGGTCTTCTTGCCGGTGACGTTTATGTAATATTCCAGGGAACGGGCGGAGGTTCGATACCTCTCACGCTTAAAATAATCCCTGCGGCGGATCTTACCTGGATAGGCATCATACTATTCGCTATCGGGATAATCCTGATTATGCTTGTGAAATCAAAAGCTAAAGGTGGTAACGGTGCTTGAACTGGATAACCTTGACATAAAGATAATCACGCATCTACTTTCCGATAGCAGGAAGTCCTTCCAAAAATAGCAAAGCAGTGCCTGACAAGTGCGCCCATGGTAAAAGCCATATAACCTTAGACATTGAATAAGTATTCAAAATACGAATGAAAAAAGAAAAACGTAAATTTTTAGTGTTTATAATAATCTTTATAACTTTGAATATCAGTTTGCATGGAAGCGCTTTCGGAAAACAGGACAATTCTCTCCAGTGGTTCCCATCTTTAGCTGCTGATAACAACACAATTTATGTTGTCTGGGCTGATGAAAGAAACGGCAATTATACAAGGATAATGAATGACCAGCCTCATAAATCCGGAGACATTTACATGTCGAAAGGAGACTTCCAGAACGGCTGGGTTTTTGATAAGAATATCAGGATAAATGATATTAAAGGAACTACAGGACATGGCTCTCCTTCAATAGCAATTGACAACAATAACCTCTATGTGGCATGGGAAGATGACAGATTCGGATTTGAAGAACTGTATTTTTCAACATCTCCTAAAGATGATATTAAGTTCAAAAAGGATTTGCCGGTTGTAGCAGAGGCAGAAAGCCAGGTACTGCCGTCTATTGGAGTTCTAAACAGAACAGTATATGTTACAATGATGAATAAAAAAACCTGGGATATTGATTTCACCGAAGGACGCCTTGTAAACGGCGTTTATATGTTCGATAAGCCAGTACGTGTCAATGATGATAATTCAGGCAACTGGCACTATGCTCCATCGCTCGCAATAGACGATGAAAAAAACGTATGTATTGCCTGGCTGGATGCGCGAAATAATTACGATATTTATTTTTCGCATGGAATAAAAGAAAACGGAACCTGGCAATTCAATAAAAATATCAGAGTAAACGATGATTTTGTAAATGCATCACACTACACGCCATCACTGGCATTTGATGGCGGAAATGCATATATTGCATGGTATGACAACAGGAATAAGGATTTTGATATATACATCTCCAAAGGCAGACTGATAAATAATAACTGGGAATTTGATAAAAATATCAGGGTGAATGATGATACAGGGAGTGGCGACCAGATGCATCCGCGTATTAAGGTCGAAAGTGGTGAAATTTTCATAGTCTGGGAAGACGGAAGGAATGGAGGCTCTGATATTTATTTCTCAAAGGGTGTAATGAAGAATGGCAGTATAGGGTTTAGCAGGAATACTAAAGTGAACGACATCAAGGGCAAGCATTACGACCCTCAAATCGAGGTAGTCGGGGGCAATGTTTACGTTGCCTGGCAGGGGCAAAAGACCCCGTATTTAAATACGGGGAATGACAGCGGCGACATATATTTTTCCCATGGAAAATACAACGGTAAAGACTGGGAATTTAGCAGGAATATAAAAGTAAATGATGATTTAACAGATTCTTTTACAGAACCAAATCCTGTATTTTTGGGTTTGGTGGCTGGCTCTGTTATCTTCTCGATTATTCTTGTAGGATATTTAAGGAAATATGGAAAACGAAATAACTAACCAGGATAAAAGAAAATACGACCTGCTTCAACATAACGTCATGGCATCGTTTTTCAAAAATCGCAAAACCCAGTTTCTATTCCAGCTGCCAGCAGTTCTGCTTTTAGTCATAGTCGTATTTGCAGGCTTTTTTGGGATCCAGAGCAGCAATAATAGCTTTGCAACCATTTCCATCTGGGTCATCTGGTGGTCACTTCTCATAATAAGCCTGGCACTGGTAGGGAGAATCTGGTGCCTTATGTGCCCTTTTGGCGCCATTGGGGACTGGCTACAGCGCCGTACTTTTTATAAGAAGATTAAAGACCCATTCAGTTTAAACAGGAAATGCCCCGCTAAATTCAGAAACCTTTCCCTGGCTGCCGTGTTTTTTCTTGTAATCACATGGGCGGATTTCCAGTTCAATCTTGTGAACAGTCCTCTTAACACGGCATACTTTATCGTTGCTTTACTCGGTCTGATTGTGATAATATCAATTCTCTTTGAGCGCCGTTCATTCTGCAGGTATGTATGCCCCATAACAGGATTAATAGGCTTATATTCAATGTTCGCTCCTTTTGAATTGCGGGCGAAAGAAAAGGAAACATGTAAAACCTGCAAAGAAAAATACTGCATATCAGGGAATGAAAACGGATACCCCTGCCCGGTATTTGAATATCCTGGAACCATGGAGAAAAACACTCACTGCATCCTCTGCACGGAATGCGCAAAAACCTGCCACAGGAATAACATCTCCTTTAATATTCGTTCCTTTGCAGGAGATTTCTTGACTATGACAAAGACCAGAACTGATGAGGCACTCTTTATCCTGCTGCTGCTCGGAATAACTCTATTCCAGGCACTGATCATGATAAGACCCTGGGCGGGTTTTAGCCGGGATTTAATGGTATATACAGGCGCCAGTTACGACACTGTTCGTTTTATATTATTTATTAGTGCTGCAGTGTCTCCTGTTCTGATTTATTCAATAGCCATCGGTACCTCAAAAATATTTAATCAGAGAATAATTTTTAAAGACCTTTTCGCCAGCTATGCCTACTCCATTATTCCTCTGGGATTGATGATGCATCTTTCCCATAATATTCGCCATTTACTGGAAGAAGGCACATGGATAATTCCTGTTCTTTCGGATCCATTTGGCTTTGGCTGGGATTTATTCGGGACGTCAGGATATATGCCTGCCCCACTTCTCAACAGTAACAATATCCTCTTGCTCCAGTGGCTGCTTGTGTTTATCGGATTGGGATTTTCAGTATCGATCGGCAAAAATATTTCCAGACGGATGTTTCGCGAAAGTAATTCCGCATATATCCCTGTTCTGATATTTGTTTTAATCTTTTTTGTGTTTAATCTCTGGGTACTCGGGCAGCCGATAATGCATAAACACTAAAATTGACCAAAATTATTTATAATAGAACATATGTACATACGTACATATGTTAAACGGAGATTTAACCACTGCGAAAAAGTATTTCTTCAGTGCATTAAGCGATGAGACCAGACTCTCAATACTCTACGCATTGAAAGAGAACGGGGGCATGTGCGTGAATGATATCTGCATGGCAACAGGAAAAGACCAGAGCCTGATCTCGCACCATATGTCATGCCTGCGAAACTGTGGGCTTGTCAACACAGAGAAAAATGGAAAATTTGTGGTCTACTCGATAAAAAACGATTTAATCTCGAAGATTCTTGACCTCTCTGATACGCATGTCAGGGAAATGTTTGAAGGCATACTTTCTTGCGAGGTTGTTAAAAACAATGGGAAGGAGTTGAAATGACCGCTTTAATAGAAATAAGGGATTTGAGCATAAGTGCTAATGGCAAACAAATTCTCAAGAATATAAATCTGGACATAAACGAAGGTGACAGCATCGGTATAATCGGTAGGAGCGGCGCAGGAAAAAGCACACTTTTGCATTTGCTCCGCGGCTTTGAGGAATTCGAAGATATTAAAGGCGAGGTCATCTTCAACGTTTCCTCCTGTCCCGGATGCGGCAGGGTAAATCCTCCAGGCAGTGCGGGCAGCATCTGCCCAAAATGCAACATAAAGACCGAACTTCAAAGAATTAATTATCTCAGCTTAAATGGCATGCACAGGAAAATCATGGATAGGACTGCTATCATGATGCAGCGGACTTTCGGTTTATATGGTGATGAGACGGTTCTTGAAAATATTATTCGAAGCTTTGAATATTCCGATATCCCTAAGGAAAAACGACCTTATATTGCAGCAGAACTGATAGAAAAAGTGAAGCTCAGCCATAGAATGATGTACACAGGAAAAGAGCTGAGCGGTGGAGAGAAGCAGAGAGTTGTTCTTGCACGCCAGCTTGCAAAATACCCAATGCTTTTACTTGCAGATGAACCGACCGGAACCCTTGATCCAAGAACTGCAAAGCTGGTGCATGAAAACATATTGCAGGCAAAGAAGGAACATAACATGACTATGCTGGTCACCTCACATCTTCCAGGTGTTCTGCATGATCTGACAAACAGGGCGATTCTTTTAGATAAAGGAGAAATCATTGAGACAGGAAAACCGGATGAGATTATTGAAAAGTTTTGTGCAATGACAGGAGCCGTATGCGAGGGAAATGTAGAGGTTGGTGAGCCGATTATTATTCTAAGGGATGTTAAGAAGAAATATTACTCCTATTCTAAAGGATTGATCCCTGCTGTGAATGGAGTAAGCTTCGAGGTAAATGAAGGTGAGATCTTTGGAATAATAGGCATAAGTGGAGCAGGTAAAACATCGCTCTCTAAAATCATAGCAGGTATTATGGAAAAAGACAGTGGAAAAGTGGATGTCAGGATCGGCGATATGTGGGTTGATATGACCGAGAAAGGGACAGATTTCAGGGGACGTGCAAAACCACATATTGGTTACCTGCATCAGGAATATTCCCTTTATCCCCACAGGAATGTATTGTCTAATCTGACAGATTCGATCGGTCTAAAACTTGAGCCTGAATTTGCAAGAACAAAAGTGATAGCCGCATTGAAGGCAGTGGGCTTTGATGAAAATGCAGCACGTGAGATTCTGGAGAAGACATCGTATGAGCTCAGTGTGGGAGAACGCCAGCGCGTGACAATGGCACAGGTCCTGATCAAAGAGCCGAGGATTATTATTTTTGATGAACCCACTGGAACGATGGACTTAATAACAAAGAACGAAGTTGCAAATTCAATTCTAACAGCAAGAAAAGAAACAGGGACGACATTTGTTATAGTTTCTCATGACATGGACTTTGTCAGCAAGGTATCCGACCGTGCTATGCACATGAAGCTTGGGAAAATCACAGCAATGGGCGATGCCGGTTCAGTACTTGAAGAAATTAAAAACGAAGAAAAACCAGATAGAGAAAAGACACCAGAAGACAGAAATAACGACCTGGCAAGGTATCTTGAACGAGCGCAGCAATGTGCAAAGGATGGGAATCTGTACGACGTTGACTTTTATATATCAAAAGCAAAAGAGACTGCTGCAAAACTCAATAAGGATATCAGCGGCGAGCTTGAAAGGCGGAAGTCAGCATATGAAAAAGGAATCTCCGAAATGCTTAAAGAAGCAGATAGATATGCGTCAGAAGGACAAATCTATGGAATGCATGTGTATATAGAAAATGCAATAAATTATGCAGATAAAGCAGGTATCGATATTTCAAGTGAGCTTTTGAAATTTATGCCTGTATACGAGAAAGGTCTGGAGGAGGCTCTGCATGAAGCTGAAAAGCATGAAGCCAGGGGTTTCCTTGGCATGTCATATCAATACATCCATAGAGCGGGCAATTATTCCGCAATGCTTGGAAAAAACATAGAAGAGATATTAAGATCATTACCGTGGTATGAGAGATGGACGCTAACAGATATACATATGAAATTGAGGTGAAAAATTATGTGCATGGTTGGAGACGTACCCGAATTCAACATAGAAGAAATAGAAATGGACTTAAAAGAATACGTGTGCCTTGATTGCGAAAATAAATTCAAAGGACTTGGAAAAAGCGTTATCTGTCCTGCCTGCAAATCCAGCAATATTGAAATGGTGAGTGCCGAGAAATGAAAGATAGTTGTTGTGAAATTGATGATAATGCTTGTTGTGATAGCAAAGTGAGTGAAGACACCGCTATTTGCAAAGAATGCGGCAGTAAATGGAAACCTGTAAACAGGATAACACTGAAAAGTCTTGTCAAAGAACCAACGCTTGAAGCTATCGGGAATCCGGATGGATTCTATTTTTGTGAAACACCTGACTGTGGAGTTGTCTATTTCAACAATGAGCAGCAGGTCTATCTGCATAAAGATGATGTAAAAGCCAGGGTCGGGATAAAAGAAACGGAAAATCCTGTTCCTGTGTGTTATTGTTTTGGATGGACGCAGGAGAAGATTTTTGAACAGATAAAGCAATCGGGATTTAGCACAGCTGTCCGGGAAATCGGTGCAAAAGTAAAAGCCGGGGAGTGTACTTGCGATATAAAAAATCCTTCGGGAAGATGCTGCATTGGTAATGTAAATAAAGTGGTAAAAAGAGGAAAAGAACTCTATCGTGTTTCTTAATCATACCAACAATATGGAAAATATCAGTATACTAACGAATCTCAATGTTAGCTGGATAAATATTTTCGTATAACACAGCGTATATGGCTCACTTCGTTTGCCCAAATTTCGGCTTCGCCGAAACTTCGTATATGCTGGAACCATTATATGAAATTCCGAACCCAGCCCAAAAACAATATAAAAAAGCGAAACAATCATTATAACAGAAAAGGTAATTTCTATGGTGCATAATGCGTTAATAACCGGCGGCACGGACGGCATTGGAAAAGCAAGCGCTAAAGAGCTTGTCAAGCTTGGCTATAATGTCGTTATTGTTGGAAACACTGAAGAGAAAGGCAAAGCCGTAGTAGATGAAATCAAAAAAGCTGTATCCGAGGGGAAGATTCAGTTTTGGAAAGCTGACCTATCTCTTATTTCAGAAGTCTCGCGCATATCGAAATTATTTCTATCTCAATTTAAACACTTGGACATTCTGATACTTTGCGCGTTCCAGATGCAGCCAAAGCGCAAAATAACAAGCGAAGGATTTGAAAAGACCTTTGCACTCTACTATCTTAGCCGCTTTGCCTCGATTCAATATCTTGACAGTGCCATCGGCATTAAGGGAGAAACCAGGATTATAGACTTCGCAACACCAGGCCAGAATTACGGGGAAATCGACTTCTCAGACCTTAAAATGGAAATGAATTATTCTGCCATGAATGCACTTAAGCGCGGCTCTTTTTGTAATGACTTAATGGCCGTTGAATATTCAAAACGCGCGAGCAACAAACAAGTTACATTCATTCTCGTCTGGCCGGGGACCATTCGTACAGGAGTTATTAATCCATACCCTCAGCCGCTCAAATCAATTCTTATGATGTATATGTGGCTTTTTGGAACTCCTCCTGAAAAAATAGGCAAAATTTCTGCCTACTATGCAACGGATAAGTCTTTGACGGACAGCCGGCTGAAAATTTTTCATAGAATGAAAGAAATAAAGCTCGGGGCGAGCAGGCTCGATTCTAATTTGGCGCAGGAACTTTGGGAAAAAAGCTTTCAGCTAATTCATGGGACAACATACTATTGGAGCATCGCATTGAATCGATAAGTCAGGGTTACAAAAGTGAGGTAAAAATATGGAAAAATATGACTTAATAATCCTCGGCAGCGGCTCTGCTGCTTTTGGGGCTGCAATAAAAGCGGTGGATTTAGGAGCAAAGGTGGCAATGATTGAGAAAGGCGTTGTTGGCGGCACATGCGTAAACGTAGGCTGCGTGCCCAGTAAACACTTGCTTCGCGTGGGGGAAATCAACTACTACAAAAATCATGGTCATAAAGGGCTGGATGTTAAGTCTTCCCTTGACTTCGCCGGCACGATAAATGAAAAGCGAGAGATTGTAGAAAGCCTGAGGAAGGGCAGGTACATCGATGTTATTGATGCATTGGGGATAACTCTTGTGAGAGGGAACGCTGCATTTGTTTCGAAAAACGAAGTTAAAGTAAACGGCAGGATTTTGCAGGCAGAGAAGTTCATTATAGCTACAGGCTCTTCGCCCCACATTCCCAAAATAGAAGGGATCAATAATGTGGATTATCTCACCAATGTTGAAGCTATGGAGCTATCCGGGCTACCCGGATCAATAATAGTTCTTGGTGGAAGGGCGCTCGGTCTTGAATTTGCCCAGATGTTCTCGCATTTCGGAACAAAAGTAACAGTATTGCAGAGAAACTCCAGGATAATACCAGAGGAAGAAAGAATAATCTCAGACTATCTCAAAGCCTATCTTGAAGAGGAAGGCATAGATGTTCAAACCAATGTGAGCTTGAAAAATGTGAGGAAAGAAAAAGGTAAAGTTATAGTAACTGCGTTTGCGGGAGGAGATATGAGAGCATTCGATGCCGAAAAACTGCTGATGGCAACAGGCAGGAAGCCCAATACGGAAGGTTTGGGTCTTGAAAAAGCAGGCGTTAATATTGATAGGAGAGGCGCAATTATCGTGGACGGAGAGATGAGGACAACAGCTCCGCATATTTTTGCAGCAGGCGATGTAATTGGCGAACCAATGCTTGAGACCGTGGCTGGCAAAGAAGGCTCGATTGCAGCGGGGAATGCTTTAGCCAATAGTGGAAGAATTATGGACTTCTCGGCTATACCCCATGCCGTGTTCACCATTCCCCAGGTAGCAAGCGTTGGTTTAACTGAAAAGCAGGCAGAGGAGAAAGGCATTACTTGCAGGTGCAGCACCGTACCAATGGAACTTGTGCCGAGAGCGGTGCTTGCCAGGGATACAAGAGGATTTGTCAAAATGGTAATCGATGCAAAAACAGAGCGGATACTCGGCGTGCACATACTGGCTTCACTTGCTGCTGACATGGTTCACGAGGGAGTGCTGGCTGTAAAATACGGTCTGACCATTGATGATATTTTATATACCGTGCACGTTTTCCCCACAATGACCGAAGCCGTGAAACTGGTTGCACAGTCCTTTAGAAAAGATGTTAGCAAGATGAGCTGCTGCGCTGAATGAATTTATGCGCAAAAACAGGGAAACTGCTAAACTCCAAAGACCATTGCCAGTAAATTCCTTGCCCCCATGGAGAAACCAAGAACGATCAGAGTCAATGTCAGCATATACTTCTCATCCTCATTTTTATCCTTCTTTGAATCCTTCTCAAGCATCATGATTATCAATATGACTAAAATCAGGGATAAGGGTATCATCACGACCCCTGTTCCAAAAATCGAAGCAAGAAGAGAGCTGAAAGGATGCTTGTTCGTGTAACCCATCAGGTCAACGCCAATATACGTTGTGAACGAATCGAGCAGGAATGAAAATATCGCAAATGAATACATCCTGCTTCGAAGATATGTCATGCGGATCGAGGGTGATATTCTTTTCACGAATTCGGTCAATACTAAAGCCGGCACCAGACTGTATATCAAAATATTGAAATTCCAATTATATGAACCATCATAGATCAGAATAACCCCGCCTGCTAACGAAAATATGACACCGGCGATCGCATAAGCGCGGATATAATTTCTAATTTTGCGAACCTTTTCGAGATATCTCATCAAAAGAAGAGTCCCGAAACACAATGCAAAGATGACAAAGTAAATAAGCGGTGTGATGAAAAAATATTTGATCGGCGGCTTTAGAAGATCTGCATCCTCGATTACCCTGAAAACTGAACCCATGAAAATATAAGGAACAGTAGCAATGACAAACTCTTCATCGATTTTTATGCTCAATTTATTCAACACTTTTAGAACTGCATAAACAGCTGCAAATAGTATGATGACATACGTGATCATGTCAAAATGGTTATAACTGGTATCATTGACGATACCCTGAATATAATTCTCGTTTATAAAATCAATCAATCCACTCATATTTATCCTCCGCAGAATCCATATACAAATTCGATGATATCTCCATCATGCAGCGATTGTTCCAGCATATTTTCCGGTGCAGAACCATTAATAAAGACCACACATCCGTTCAACCTGTCGCAAACCAGTGTGGTTTTATAAGCAGTTTCGATACCCTTATTTTTTCCAGATTCAGTGATCCTGGCATCTACAATCCTCAATAATTCTCCAAGTTTAGTTCCGTCTGCAATTTCAAAAATATCCGACCTACCAACCAGTTCCTGCTGGGTAAAATCGTAATTAACTTCTATTTTCACTGTTATCTCACCGCCAGCCTTCGAAATTCTATTCCTATCACATTCAGGACACCGTCTAACATTTCCATTACCTCAGGCAGGATTTTGAGGACAAAGTATGATATCACGAATAATGCCAGTAATGAACCTATTTTAGTAATAAAATGCTCAGAGATATGAAAACTCTCATCAGGTGTGCCGAACCAGCTTAATCCATATGCTGAGGCTGTGAAAGATACCCTGATAAGATTCAGGAAATAAAGAACCGGCACTGATATCATAAATGCCCTCAGTTTCCTGGATGCAGGCGCTCCTTCTGCCGACATGATTATTCCTGCGAACAGCGCTATGCTTTCGATTGCGGTGCAGGCAAGTATTATCTCAACAACGGAACCATTGACAGCGAACTGGTTCCATGCTACCTGTTCAACAGGTGATCCGAATTTGCCGAGCAGCCAGATCGCCTCGTCTGTGACCGATGAAATTATCCCGGTATTTAAAAGATTTACTTCTGCGAACAGGAAATATATCAGTCCTCCAACAGATGCAGCCCTTGACAGAGAGAAAAAGACCTCATGCTCCTCATCTTTTCGATTTCCTGACTTGAACACGATATATGCTATGAAGATAGATACCATCGCGGCGGCAACTGCGAGGAAAGCATTGAGATAATCCTCTAATTTAATATAAGCGGCAGGCTGGAAAAGCAAATAAATAGAGAGGAATATCCAGCCCAGGCCTCCGAATGCGAATCTTGAATTATATCCTTTTGGAATGAAAGATGCTGTTCCAAGAAAGATGAGCGAAGCCCAGAGTACTGAGATCATGATATAGCCTGACCTGTCGATTTTCTTTGTCTGATAGACGGCAGGAACATCGGCGTTTTTCGTCGATATTCTTCATATCTCTCGCCAAAAGCCTCAAGTGCTTCTTTTTCTTCTCTTTTCGCAAGCCTGTAATACATTATAACAAGAACAGGCCACATGGCAAGCGTGATTATTGTCGGCCACTGGATAAGCAATCCCACTGTTACAACTATAAGACCGAGATACTGGGGATGCCTGACATACCTGTAAACGCCTTCGGTTGCAAGTTCTCCGTGGGAAGCATGTATCAAGCTCCATCCCCTTGACATCAGGAACAGACCCAAGAATATTACAGCGCTGCTTGCTATCATAACAAATGCCCATGCGGCTTCCATGCTCATTATGCCGGCTGTTGAAAGGAGCACTCCGAGAAGGTGTCCCTGTGCATGCCCAAAAGACATGTTCAGTCCGAACAGCGATGAGAGCACATATATCGTCAGCGGGAAGCCGTACATCTCAGAAAACAGGGCGATTATGAACGCCTCATATATTCCCAGCGTGCGCCAGTTCTGCTTCTTAAGAGGAGTGAGGAAGCTTAACACGAAGACCGAAAAAATCCCGATGCTAAGAAATGTTGCTGCCCAGTTTCCATAAGCGTTTCCTGTCAGGTCATGATGTCCTCCACCTTCGATATTTTCAGGTTTTTCAAATCCTAAAAGTACTGAAATACCCGATATGAGGACTAAAAGCATGAGCGCTACAAATCCAAGTGACATAAGGTCGCTAAAAATTTTTTTCATAATCATCCACCTGTGTTTTTTACTGAATCATTAATGATCATTGCAGCCAAAATCCCTATCAGATTAAAAAGATTTTTTCCTCTGTTCATGGTGCTAAATCCGTATTATTGATTCTTTCACGAAGTTGAGTCTGTAAGCTTCATCCGGGTTGTCTATCTGTATCCAGAACACCCTCTTATCTTTGGCATAGAAGTAATGATACAGACCGAGCTCAGGTTTTCCGGTGACAAAATGAACTGTAATATCTTCTATTCTAATGGGCGTGGAATTACTGAACATTCCCGTTTTTCCCACCCTGCTGTCCATAGCCGCAAGTAGCGATGCTGCTTCCTCACTATTTTTAGATTCTGATACCCAGAATTTGGCTTTGCTCGGGGGTGTGCCCCTGTAGTCTGCTATGAAAGCATTCTCGATTTCAACGTTTGTTCCGCGATGAAGATTTTTAACCTCCGTCATGGCAATATCTCCATCTCTGTAGAGAGCAATGGTCATATCCCCCAGTTTTTCCGGAAAAATACCGTAGGGATTTTTCTCCTGCGTCTGGACGTAAAGTAATGCAGTAACACCTATTACTGCGATTATGAATATTGCAAGATATATTTCATATTTGTTTTTCTTCATGGTCTCACCTATATGTCCATTACCGCCTGTTTCACAATTGATATCTGATAATCCATATCAGGTGAATCAAATATTATCCAGTAGACCCTTCCCATGTTGTAATTCATTTTAAAATAATAGTAATTGACAGCATTATTTGCGTACATCGTATATACTTCAGGTATCACAAACTCCATGATGTCCAATTTCACGGGTTTGGTGAAGTTTTGATTTACCATGCCGGCATCACCGTGACCTTTATGGGAATCAGTTTGTCCCACGTCGCCTGAATATTCGTGCCCTTCATGCCCTGTCGAACCTCCGAGCATTGAGTTCATGGAATTATAAGCATCGTTCGCAATATTATGGTCCGGAGCTTCGACTGCCCATATACGCATAGTGCCTTTTCCACTCGTATATACTGCTGAATAAGCTTTCGCCAGCGGTATGTCCTTCAATCCATACATGCCTGAGATCTGCCGGGCTGCCGCTTCGCCGGTTTCATATCTGACCAAGGTCATGTCGCCAATTCTCTCTGTGAAGATGCTTTTTCTTGGTTCTGAGGAAGAGGCAAGAACTACAGCTACCGCTATAACCAGGATGATAATAATTCCAATATAGACTTTTTTCATTTTGACTTCCTATTAGAACACAGTTTTTTCTGCTTTAGCAAGGATCAACCTGTCTTTTATGATCGCTCTTGCAATGTAGATGCTTCCAGCTACGTTTGCAAAGAGCCCGATGATTATTATGGCATCCTTATACTGGATAAGGAAAGATGATGCTGCAAGAATAAGACCTATTGAAGGCAGGAGATCACTCACGTGATGCAGGCAGCATGCTACCATCGTCAGTGATGATGTAGCCGAGCCAGCCATACCCATTTTTTCTGAACCGACGATATTTCCGGTGGTAATATTCCTGTGGTATCTGAAAAGCCCCATCTGGATGCCCACTGCCAGGGGTATCAGGTAAACAAATGTCCCGTTTGTTAGAAATACCTGGTATCCTTTCTCAAGTGAACCTTCTGCTAAAGAGGCTATGGAGATATTGAAAAGTATCACGAATATCCCTATACCTGCTCCGAAAATAAACGGGTTTTTTAAAAGGCTTTTGATATGCTGGATATCTGACATACACCTACCACTTAAAGACTCTCTCATTTACTCCTGCAACGTCCTTGATCACAAGTTCAAATTCCTTGCTTTCTATCTTTGGAAACCGAAGTGTACCGCTTGCGTGATGTCCTCCTTCGCCTTCGTAAGATATAGGTTGAAATATTTTACCACTGGAATCCCTCAGGTAAGAGTTATTCTTAAAATCATCATTATAGTTCTTATGCGCCGTGACCTTGATTTCAAAAGCTGTGGCATCGGTTATATCAGGAAGATAGGTTGCTGTTATTTTTATTCCAGCTTCTGAATTCTCTCTTGGCTCCGATATATCAGCGGGAGGGTTACCCCCTCCTGATATGCATCCACCGATGGCAACAGCGACCAATACGGATAGTGCTATTATTATTCCAGAAATTCTCATGTAAGTTCCTCTTTTTTATCTTCATTGATCTGATTCTCGGGGTTCTGGGAACCATGCTTCATGTTTTTCATCATCAAAAGATGCATTACAGGGCACAGCAGCAGTATCCCAAAAGAAACTATATTCCGCGAAACTCCTTCAACCCACAGAAGACGGAGGTGCAAAAGAGGGATTACGCAGCCGAGCACCATAATTAATGTATGCTTATGGTTGCTGAAGAATCCTTCA
>CABMHZ010000226.1 GCA_902386115.1 uncultured archaeon
CACAGTTTTTGCATTTTCTCAATCTCTTTTTCCCCGATTCATTATACCTGTAACCTCGCCAAATACTATCGTTACTTCCACATTTCGGACATTTATACGTCTCTTCGCCCATATTCACCATGATATTATATGATGGTGAACATATTTAAATCCATCCCTTTAAATTGACAATATCAACATAATAAGAATTTGAATTCAACAGGAAAATTAAAAGATTCATCAAAACTCATTTTGTCCTCACTCTAAAATAAACGAGGTCAGTTCTTTCAGCTTGGGTCCTTAATAAATCAACTCCTGCCACTGATAATGTGCAATCCGGATCTTAATACCTGACCGTTTGTGACAAATCTTGCAATAGGTGGTAATATTCGAATTGGTCTGATGGCAGCCATGGCTTTCAGATTCCATTCCAGAAGTGGCTTTGTGAAATCAGCTGTCCATTGGATTTTATGTTCTGCCTGCAAAGAACCGAGTATTGAATGCAGAAACCCGGTTAAAATGCCGGTATCGGATGGGTCTTTCAGTCCAAATTTGAAATCAAGATCAAGATATTTTAATCTAAAGGCATAAATTAAATCTTTAAAAAGTCTTAGCATAGGTTTTGAGAGACTAATAATATTTTTGATTGGATGCGTTTTCCCGGATTTCTTAATCTCTGCGGATTTTCTTGTTTCGTTAATCTTCAAAGGTTTTTCTTTATACGGAATTCGAATTAATTGTCTTCCAAAAACCAGTACTTCAGTTTGCTTTTCTACTAACCCGTATCTGAATAGGAATATTATCCAGCTTAAGCTGAAAAATCCGTCGATTTTTCCTCCTGCTCTCGAAGAATTCACACTGATCGTCACCGGGGATAGCAGTATCCCCACCGCCAGAACAGAGAGTATTATTAATAATATTATAACTATCATCAAATTTTTTTTTCATCGATCCTTGATAATTCTTCTTATTGTGCTTCTTTCATTGATTTACATTTCTCCAATATCTCCGGAATTACAGCTGTTATCCGTTCGATCACACCTTTCTCTTTGATAGCGAATACCTGCACATCTTCCTTTGAGACAACAACAAATGCAATTGGCTGCACACAGGCTCCTCCTCCACCACCGGCTCCTGTGCCCTGCTCCTTGCTTTCACCGCCCCCGCTTCCGAATCCGAAACTTACCTTCGTTACTGGTATGATCGTATGTCCTTCAATTACAATGTGCTCACCGACGACTGTCTTTGTTGAGATCATATTTGTGATCTCTTCGGTGAGAGTCTTTAAAGTTTCTTCTAAATTCATTGTTCTAACCCTCCATAAATTACTATTGATTATTACTACATATATTTACTGGCAGTTTCGGATTGATTGATAATAGAATATATTTAATTATAAATTATTTAATTATTTATAAAAAATAATATTTTGGATAATTTAAGACTTGAACGATACCGCGCAGCGCATAATTTTAGCAATGTTTCCAAACATTGCCGGCCTGACCCTGGGCTTTACGAGCGCCCGCCCGAACGCAGTTCAAACAGCTTGCCGCCAACCCACGCGCAAGGCAGAGCAAGAACTACAAGCGCCCATGCGTACCATGCAGGTCCCAAATTCATATTCGCCGAGGCGATCGCTCCGCCAATGCTCAAAAATAAACCAATCACACCTCCGGTGAGCACATGCCGCATAGGGTGATTCGGTGCCAGTCTGGCTGTGATGTAACTTCCGATCACAGTATAGACACCGCGGTAGAAAATTACAGTGAGGATCAAAAGCGTAGATACGAACAGATTCCCGTGTGGAAGGACACCCGTCGCCTCCATAATGTAGTCCGTTCCAAGAGACAGGATAACGACAAAGACAAATCCTGCGAGTATAGCTCTTATACTTTTGAAAATGTTCTTCATGTTGAGACTCCCGTAGATTTTATCTTAGGTTTTTCAGGCTTTCAGCCAGTTTGTCTATTGACTGGTGCATTCCGGCAAAAGAGAAAACGTACATCTGGCCCGGCGTCCAGTCTTTTTCCGTGATTATCAGTTCTGTCAAGTTGCAGCCTTTGATCTTCTTAAAAACGACTGTCGTGCGTATCTCCTTCGGAAAGTCGGGGGGCATACCCACCTGATCAGGATCAATTTTGTTGCCGTCTTTGTCTGCCAGGCTCTGGGTAAATTCCAGAAATTCTCCGGGCACTATCTTCTTGTAGACGCCAGCGGTATATGAATCCTGACCGCCCTGATATTGCGGCGCGCGCATGCAGAAAATGTATTTGCCACCCACTCGAAGGTCTATTTTGCATGATGGCGAGGTATAATCCTTTGGTCCCCACCAGCGCTTGACATACTCCGGTTCTGTCCAGGCTTTCCAGACAAGATCAGGTGGCGCGTCAATGATGCGGTTCACGATGAGGTCTATCTTTGGCATGGTTTGTGTTGGATTTTCGTTGTTCATACGTTCCCCCTTCAAAATATTGCCGTGATAGGTTAAAAACATGATGGAACATAAAAAAAATAAATATAAATTTATATGTCATTCCCAAAAGTTTAATTGATGCAAAACTCCTAAATGATATAAAGAGATCCGAAATGATGACGATAAATGGCAAGCGAAATGATGATTGTCTTCACAGCCAAACTCCCATAGAAAGTTTTCGTATCCGCCTTGGAGCCGTATCTCTTGCCATATCTGGAGTTCTTTTCGTTCTTTATCCGGCGATACGACCTTTCTCAGATGAATCATCCCTGGAGGGCGCCAGGGCGTTCGCTTCGTTTTCCTGGGTTCTTGCACATTCTCTGGCCATGATGGCTTTCATATTGCTAACATTGGGATTTCTCGATCTCTATTTATTTCTGCAAAAAACAACAGTTGAGCATCGCGCATTCCAGGCTCTTGTTTTGAACTGGATGGGGTTGGATTGACCCTGCCCTATTATGGCGCAGAGACTTTGGCTTGCATGCCATCGGACAGGAGGCAGTCAAACAAAATAATCCTGCCCTGCTTTCCATGGTAAATTCGGTCCGCTGGGAACAGGGAAGCGTGTTCATCTTGTTTGGACTAATATTTCTTGCAGTCAGCACTATCCTGTTTGCAGCCGTTATTTGGGCATCAGGTATTCTGCCAAGATGGAGCGGAGTTCCGCTTGCTATTGGTTTTGCATTGTATATCCCTCAGTACGTTTCTCCCCAGGAAATCAGGGTCACTCATGGAATACTGATCTTGGCCGGATGCATCTTGCTGGGTGGAACATGTCGAAGCACAGCTATGCTCGATAGGGACGGACATTTGGCTAATAAATCAGATCAGGTTCCAGTAATATAGCCACCAGACAAAAGCCAGTGCCGCCAGCAGTACCATTGTGTAATGAATGCGCCCGGGGATGCTAAAATAGTTCCTCGCCCATGCCAGAATAGTAAAATACACCATGCCGGTCGCCAGCACAATAATAACCCACGGCAGCAGGAACAGGAATTGCGCCCATGACGGCAGTCCAAG
>CABMHZ010000227.1 GCA_902386115.1 uncultured archaeon
ATTCAATTCTTGATTTGCAGGCTAACCCATTTGATTTAGGATTCATATGGGGGCAGCCTGCACCTATATATAGCTATCGGCAGCCGTGTTTTTGACAGAAATGGAGTAAAAATTAGCTAACTACTGATATTATCTGTAACACCCAAACGTTGCGTAAGGTTTGATTGTCCATCATTGTCCCAGAATAAAACATTCTTGTTCTTTCTCGCCATAGTGAGTCCAAACGCAATAGAAAGAGAAGTTTTCCCCACACCACCCTTATTATTCATCAATGCCATAACCACAGATGCATTGCGCCGATCGTCTGGAAGTGGCTCAAGGAATACCCTTTTCATTTTACCGGTTTCTATTTCTGTTCCTGCTTCTTGCTTCTGAAGCAAAAGTTCTGTTTGTCTTGCCATATTTTGTATTTCCTAACGAATACTATAATACGGATTGCACTCGTCCCCTCAAACTATGACCACATTCTATTTAAAGTTTGTTTAAAAAAAGTAAAACTATAATTGCATCACCCAAAAAGAAATGTATGACGAGTACAATCCGTTAAGGGTGATGCTACATAATGATACACACCCAACCGATTAAAGTTTTCGCATACACAAATACCCAATTGTACATTTAACCCCGTCTCTTTTTTTTCGGGTCAAAATACATCAACTGATGAGTAGTGAAGAAAGTATACACAAGCCAGAGATCACAACAAAAATCACTGATCTTATTATAATAAACCACTGCAAGCTTTTCTCTAATGTCTTTATTTTGAGCTTCATCATTTCAGGCAAGATTCATTTTCTTTCTTAGCAGCTTTTTTAGCAGGTCACGTTCTTCTTGTGAGCTATTAATTTCACCGCTATCTATTTTTTCTGCATAAGTCTCGTACAGTCGACTGGGTTCTAATTTGTCATGGTATGGATTTTTCTTACAATCATGGCATTTGAGTTCGTACCATACTGAGAATATTTTTTCATCGATTGCGCTTGTTTTAGATGTGGAGTATATCAGGTTTATTTTTAGTAGATAAAATATTAAAAATAATGAAACAAATAAAATAAACACTAGAAATCTTAATCCATAGAAAATATTAAGATCAGAAGTTGAATTAGAGTTCAACAAGAGTATGTTTTCCTGTATTGTGTAGATTACTATAAGAAATGTAATACATAATAAGATAAATATTAGTAATAACATATTAGCTAACTCACATATTTCTCTGGAATAGGATTCAAGTTTGCTACATATCTCTCTTTTTTCTTTACAAGTTGGTTTTTCTTCGTTTCCACCATAAACAATTGAATTAATCCATAAAGCATATGCTTCTCTATACTGGACAATATATTGCGATGATATCACACCGAATAAGCCAAAAAGCAACATCAGGAAAACAAGCAATCTAATCATGGAAGATTTGCTAAAAAACAGTAGTTCGCCAGTTTAAACACGAACAACAATAATTATCGCTGCTATCAGAGTCACAAAATAAATTATTCGTAAGGTTTTAGCCAAATTAATGATTCCCATTTTTCTTACCTCTTATAAACACCCAAATCAAATGTATGCCAAACATATCTATCTTTGTAAATTTAGTATATAACAATTGTGGTTCTGTATTAACATTAATATTATGAGCATATTCATTATAATAATATCTTATGTTATTATTAGTATAAATTATTTACTGATATATAGATTTTTGAATTTTGAAATAAATTTCTCAGTTGAATGTAGTTAATTTAACTAATCTCTAATCTATATATATCTGGTTAAGCACCCGATATTTGAAACATATCTCATGAACGCTAAAGCGTTATTCGCGTGTTTTGCAGTGTATGATTTTTGTCACCACAAGGTCGTAAAGTCCGCGAAGATTGGTACATTTGTTTCGTTTTTGACTAAATTGGTTGTAATCATCCTCATGATTTTTTGGGCAGCCTTATATGTACCGTTGTACCCACGCCCTCTTTGCTCTCGATCCATATCTCTCCCTTGTGGGCGTCAATGATATTCTTGCATATGTAAAGCCCGAGACCAGTCCCTCCGTATTTTCTTGTCAGGGAAGCGTCTGCCTGGAAAAACCTCTGGAAAAGGGAAGGTATTACATTCTCAGGGATCCCTATCCCGGTATCGGTCACCGTAATATGCACCGTCTTTTCTTCATCACGGGCTTTGACAGTTATCTTGCCCCGGGGATGGGTAAATTTTATAGCATTGTCGATGATGTTGATGAATACCTCGGTGAGCCTGTCCCTGTCTCCAATAACCATTAGTTCGGCAGGCGTGTCTTTAATCAAGGTAATATCCTTTTTTTCTGCCATGACTTTCATATCAGCCATTGAATAGCTGATTATTTCGTCGACATGCTGCGGCAGGGGTTTCATTCGTATCTCCGGTTTTCCCATCTGCTGGACGCTCAGGAACAGCAGGCTGTCTATGAGACGCGTCAGCCTTTCAGTGTTCCTGATCAGGGCTTCAAGTGCCTTCTTTTGCGGTTCTGGCAAAATCCCGAGTTTTCCGTCATAGAGGAGTTCCCCGTACCCCCGGATGGACACAAGAGGCGTCTTGAGTTCATGAGAAACGTTTGAAAGGAAGTCGCTCTTCATCCTGTCCAGGGAAGCAAGCTCATTAAATGCCTTCTGGAGTTTTTCGTATGATGCCTTAGCTTCCCTGTACAATCTTGCATTTTCAACAGCAACGCCTATCTGGTTCCCGATTGACGTAAGGAGATCGATCTCATCCCTTGCTAAGACCCTGTGCATGCGGCTTGATATAATAATAGTCCCCAGGACCTTTCCTTTTGAAAGAAGGGGCATGCCTGCAATTGATGTAACCCCGTCTTTCTCCAGGAATGGTATAAGTTCCTTTTCAGGATAATTCTCAATATCCATTGTAACAGGATTGCCTGTCCTGACCGTTATACCGGATACACCCTGTCCCACCTTAAGCACTGAAGCTTTCTGTGCGAGTTCATCGGATATGCGAAGATATGTTTTGAGACTCAACGTTTCCCCGTCCTCTCCAAGCAAATATATCCAGCCTGCATCTGAAGACGTTACCTGTACGGTTTTGGCTATCGCTTCTTTTAGCAGTTCATCCAGGTCAAGCGACTGGCTCACTACCCTGTCTATCTCAAAAAGTGTCTCAATGGTTTCATCGTGCTGCTTGAGTTCTGTGAAAAGATGGGCATTTTCAATAGCTATCGCCACCTGGCTGGCTATCGCCTGGGATATGCTGATCTCCTCCTCACTGAAATTCTTTAACTCACCGATGCTGCTCAATTGCATAATACCCTTGGTCTTTTCTCCCGCCACGATCGGCATAACAAGGATAGACCTCATTTTCAGCTTTTCAAAGGTCTCCTTTTCCTTACTTGACAATTCAGCCTTTTCCGTATCTTCAAGCAGTACATATTGCTTTTCCTGATATGCTTCATTCAGGATCGGGCAATCTTCAAGATCAATGCGTTCGCCGGGAGATGGTTCCATGTTGGACAGGGAACTGTATTCTGAGGTAACTGTCCCGTAATTCTTTCCCTCATCCACAAGAATTATGGAGCAATATGAGACATTAACTATTCTTACAACTTCCCTTACAGCCGTATCGAGCACGTTGTTCAGGTCAAGTCCCTTAGAAATGCTCTGGTTCGTCTTTATGAGCGCTGCCAGTTCAATATTTTTCCGGTTCAATATCCGCGTTCTCTCCTGTACCTTCAATTCCATCCCCTCATACAGCTCTTTCAATTTTTTTACCATAATGTTAAAAGATTGTGCGAGTTCACCGATCTCATCACTGCTTTCAGGTTCTATCCGGATTGTAAGGTAGCCTTTTGCTACTTTTTTTGAGGCGTCTGTAAGCCTTATGAGCGGATCGGTCAATTTACGGCTAATAAAATAAGCCATGACTGACATCACTGCGAAATAAAATATCCCCAGCGCTATTGTCCTGTTCCTAAAATCCGTTACCGGTATCAGCGCTTCAGAAGAATCTATCTTTACAACGATACCCCAGTCGATAATGGGATTGTATGAGTACGCCGCAAAAACGTCTTTTCCCCTGTAATCAAGCCCGCGGATTGTGCCTTTCTCCCCGTTTGCAGCATGGATGGCTGGAAGCGCAAGATTCGAATCAAGAGGAAAACGCATGCGCAGTGCTGAAGTTTGGTTATGGCGCAGCGGGTTCAAAAATACAACTTCGTCTCCCCATTTCTGAACGAGGAGGGATTCACCGGTTTCTCCAAGCCCTGTATAATCACTTGTAACATCGTATATGAGCATGGGATAAATATTAAAAGAAACGACACCTGAAAAATTTTTTGTGCTTCTGTTAAATACCGGGGATGATATTGTATATCCTGTCCTGTTATCGTAATATTCCATATTGCCAATATATATTTTTTCTTTTGCGTTCTTAAAAAGCTCCTTTTCAGAAAAATTCGAGCGGAGAAGCAGTGCGTTACTTGAAGCCACGATTATGCCATCCCGGTCAATTGCATTTATTTCTAAAAATACAGGGATTTCTTTTTTAACTCTTTCAAGATTGAAATTAAGGTTGCTTCTGTTACTGGATTCTATTTCCTGCATGAAGTTTGACGTGGCGATCTCATTGACCTGCTCTATCCTGAAATCCACAACCGTTGAGATATGGGTATTCTTTGCTTCAACAAGCGCGCTCAGGTCATCCAGTATCTTTTTCTCAAGCGCTTTTTCCTCGGCTGAATAATTGATGTAGCTTATTAAAGCATAGGGTAACAGGGATATCAGTATGAGGAAGATTATTAATTTCTGGGTCAGGCTCAGGCTTTTCACGATACCATCTTTTTGACCCTTTCGACCAGGTCTTTTCTTCCAAACGGTTTGGTGATATAATCATCCGCTTTCAACACGTGCAGACCGAGCATTATATCGATATCCTGGTTCCTTACTGTGAGCATTGCTACCGGGAGGTTCTCGTACTTTTCCCTGATCTTTTTGAATACTTCCCACCCGTCCATCTCAGGCATCATGATGTCAAGGAGAACTGCGTCGGGCGCTCTCGCTTCAAGTTTTTTCAGGCATTCCTCCCCGCTGTATGCGGTTATCACTTCAAACCCCTCTGTTTCAAGTACGAGTTTTACAAGATCTACCGTGTCAGGTTCGTCATCTACTACCATTATAATTTTACTCATTTGATCCTTCTCCCTTGTTTTTCTTCATCCAGAGTTCTTCTTTTAACCACCACCAGTATTTATGAGACGCAGCAATAGCAAGCAGATTTCCTATCGTTAGCAGGATTATCAGCACATCATCGGAACCTTTTTCTCCTGTATGATACCAGCCATAAAATACCGCCAGCGCCAGAACAAGGATGGCGATATAATAAATCCTGTAATATCCCGGCAGACGCAACCCCTCACCCATCCTTGCAGATAGATGCGCCAGCACTGCATAAAACACAATGAAACCTGATATGCCCAGGAGAAAAAACACGTATTGTATCATTTATTCCTCCTTGTCATGACCTGTTCCAGTCTCATGCTCGTCAATCCAAGCAAAATCCCCCCGATGGCAAAAAACAGCATTCCATCAGAAAAATACGAATCTATATAAAGCAGTGAAGAGGCTGCCAGCAGTATGAAGGACACTAAAAAAAGGTAGGGATACGTGTTCCGCATGAACCTTCGCTGATAAAATAATGCTATGCTGTAGGGAATAAATAACAGGGGTATCAGCGATAATAACCACAATATTTCAACCAGGCGGTTCATGGGTTTTTACCTCCGAAAATTTCCATGAATATATCGGCGGGGGGTTTTCTTGCCATTCCTGCCAGGACATTCTCATATCCTTTCATGGCGATCATTACTTTTATCCCCCTGTCCGTGATCTCGTACTCCCTTATCTCTTTATCGTGGTCTGAGCCGCGGGACTTTACGATGCTCAGCGCTTTTCTAAGATGCCCTTCGACTTCAACCTGGCGCAACAGAACCACCGAATCGACGCTGCCGGATAGTGTTTCCAGGGTCAGCCTAATATTTCCGAAAAGCTCGGGGATCTCGTTTGTCATGAGAGTCGTAATGCCCATGGACGAGAAGTGATCGATAAGGGAATGAACATAATCCCTCCGTTTTATCACATCGGGTATGGGTGTCACAAGGTCTTCGATGCCGTCAAAAAATACCCTGTTGATACTGTTTTTCTCTATTATTTCCTTTATCAGCAAAGCGTGTTCATCTGCATGGAAAAGGGCTGGCGGGAAAAAAAGGAATTGAACAAGACCTTTTTTCTCAAGCTCTTCAAAATCCCAGCCTAATGTCTTTGCATTCCTTTTCAATTTCGAGGGCCATTCTTCAAGTGAAATTATTAGACCTTTCTATCCTTTTTTTGCGCCTTCGTTTATGAAGTGAAGACCGAAAACCGTTTTTCCCGTACCGGGTCCTCCTGAGAATAATATGACATCGTCTTTGAACATACCGCCATTGAGCATGGTGTCAAGACCTTCCACGCCTGTGCTTACCTTTTTCGTTGAGGCGGGTCTTTCAGGCTCAACAGCCGGAAGCAGTCTCGGGAATACGGTGATGCCGTCATTGCTTATTTTATATGTGTGCCTGCCAGGAACATATTTTTTTCCCCGCATCTTTATTATGCTGAGGTAGCGCTCGCTTTTCTCACCAACGATCTCTTCCTTGAGGTACAGGATGCCGTCCACAAGATAAGAAAGTGGGCTCTTTTCCAGGCTTTCAAGCGTGAACTCACCGCTGAGAAGGACAAGCAGGTTCCAGCTTTTCATTCTCGTAAGGAGTTCAAAAAGGAAAAGGCGTTTATCAAGTTCATCAGGTTTTGATTCCGCGATCACAGTTAGCGGGTCGATGATAAGCCATGTCGGCTTATACATCCTGATCTTTTCTTCGATGAAAAGTATCACATCCGGAGTGCCTGCCTGAAGCAGGTCTTTCTCGATGTTGAACAGGCGTATCTTTTTCTGTTCAAGAAGGGAGTAATCAAAAAATGAGTAGCTGGAAACGAAGCCCTCCATCATGGCAACGGGCTCCGATATGGCAGAAATGAAAAGACATGTTTCGCCCATCCGTGCAGCATTGACGAGAGACTGCATGACAAATGTGGTCTTGCCCGCTCCTGCCGTGCCTGCCACTAATATCGTTGAGGGATGATTGAATCCTCCGTTGAGTACAGTATCCAGCCCTTTTATTCCTGAAGGTACTATTTTCATGTTGCCACCTGGTGTTTTTTGCGTTTTTCCTTCATGAAGTTGTTTAAACATGTGACTATATATAGCTTATTCAAATGGTCTCTCTAAGGACAAAAACAAGACTAATCCTGCGGTCGTCTTTGATTATTGGAGACCATTTGATGCTCATGTTAAGTATGAGCCCCTGGCTGTTCACTCCCATGAAATTCTCGGTTTCATGCAATTCATCCTTGATGAGG
>CABMHZ010000228.1 GCA_902386115.1 uncultured archaeon
AACAGGAGCTGAGTTATGGTCGCATGTCATAGTTAATCTCCCTTTTATTTCACTACTTTATTCTTTCTTTTCCTGATTTTTTTATGGCATAAATTGACCTTTTTTCCAAATTTCTTAGCCATATTTTTATATATATTTTGTAGTTTAATTATAACAAGATATTCCCGCTACCTTACCATGTGAAATTCTATGTATTGAAATCTTCCCTATTTTCGCCATGAACACCCGCATATTTCTTTTCTTTCCATTCACCTCCTCTGTTAATTCTATATCAATAAATGTACATGAGCATGTATAAGGATAACTACCGTTATCAAAAATTGAGAATGTGAGAAAAATATTAATAGGACGTGCCGGAAGGCAGGACAAGACATTATAACGGGAGTACGATGTAGTCCCTTAGAAATGTTCTACCAATTCTATCAGCACCCCGTTCGGGTCTTTAAAAAAGGCAAGTTTTATACCTCCCTCGAGTTGTATTGGCTCTAATTGAAATACAATCCCTTTCTCCTTAATTTGAGTTACTGTAGCCTCAATATCATCCACAGAAAAAGTGATATGGTCATTTATCGGGATTAAACTCGTTCCTATCTTGATTTTTACAACTTCCGAACGCTTCGGAACATTTTTGCCTCTAAACTTCATGATTTCTATTTTACTTCCACCCTTTTCTACGAAAACTGCTGATAATCCCGCTTCTGCCATCTCTATCTTACCGGAAACAGAAAAACCAAGCACATCAGTATAGAATTCCACTGACTCATTTAAGTCATTTGTCATAATCCCGATATGGTCTATTTTTTTAATCATTGTTTTTCCTCCCTGCTGTTTTTTCAGTATGCCTTTGCAATATTAAATCTTTTGCATTTCTATCGCAGATACTCTTAAATATAGTGATTTTACATAAGATAGTTGTGGAGAACAATAGTCTATCGGGTTAATAGCCTGATTTCCAGTACTGTCAAATTACACATATCGATGCGATTGAAGATCAATTCGCAAAAGCAACAAATGTCGGGGGCAATAATATGGTCGAAATAACAATTATAGTTGCGTTCATTGGAGGATTGGTATCTTTCTTATCCCCATGCATGCTGCCGATCATCCCGACATTCCTGACATATCTTGCAGGGGTCTCCCTGGCTGAAACAAAATCGAAACAGAAACATATTTTTATTAACAGTTTATTTTTTGTCCTGGGATTTTCAGTGGTATTTGCAATCCTGGGAATCCTCCTCAATACCCTTTTGCAGGCATTTGCCTATGGCGTCCAGGTATGGCTTGCCAGGATCGGGGGTATCATCGTCATTTTCTTCGGACTTTACCTGGTAGGGCTTATTGAGATACCGTTCCTTGAGCGGGAGTATAAATTTAAGGTCGTGAAGTTCAACTCAAAATATTTCACGTCATTCCTGTTCGGAGCGGCTCTGGCAGCCGGCTGGACGCCATGCGTCGGGGTCGCATTCGGAAGCATTCTGGGGCTTGCTGCCATAAAACCGTGACTGGCTTTTTACCTGTTGCTCTCTTATTCCCTGGGGCTTGGCGTTCCTTTCCTTATTGTAGGATTATTCACATCACAGGCATCAAATCTCATTACAAGTGTTTCAATTCGCCATGCAAAGATTTTTAGATATATAAACATCGTTTTTGGTACAATCCTCATCATTCTTGGAATCCTTGCCTTCACACAGAACCTGACCATTATCGCTAATTTCGAACCTCTTAATCGGTGGCTATTGGGAAAATGAAACAGAAAACAATCATACTGATCCTGGTTTTAATTGCAATTGCTGCATCAATCCTTTATCTGGAGTCGCTAAAACCTGTAATTATAGCGCCGGGAGAGGCTGAAATCAAACCCCTGAACAATACAAAGATCGGAAAATACCCTGTGGCAAAGGAAATCGTAAATCCGTCAGGTTTTATCAACACCAATAATATCACGGTGGCAGGGTTGATCGGTAAGAAGGTTATACTTATTGATTTTTGGACTTATAGCTGTATTAACTGCCTCAGGACCTTACCCTACTTCAATAGCTGGTATGAAAAGTATAAGGATAATGGGTTAGTGATCATTGGAGTCCACACCCCCGAGTTCCAGTTCGAACAGAACTATGACAATGTTTACGCAGCAGTGCAAAAATTCGGTATCAAGTATCCTGTTGTGTTGGATAATAATTATTCAACGTGGACTGCTTACGGAAATCTCTATTGGCCACATGATTATCTCATTGACATAGATGGTTTCATAGTCGACGATCATATAGGCGAGGGAGATTATGAAACGACTGAGAAAAATATCCAGGATGCTTTAAAGGAAAGGATGGCTGTTTTAAAAATAAATGAAGAAATCAATTCTGAAATTTCAAAACCTTCGGAAGTAGTTAACGTCGATTTTTCAAAAGTAAACAGTCCTGAAACTTATTTCGGGGCATCAAGGAATACTTTTCTGGGAAATGGAATAAAAAATGTGGCTGGTGTCCAGAATCTTTCTCTGCCCACGGAAATTAGTTTAAATACCCTGTATCTGGCAGGCACCTGGGATTTTCAAAATGAATTTGCTGAAAATAAAAATCCAGGAGCAAAAATCATTTTCCGTTACAGTGCAAAAAATGTTAATTTTGTAGCAAGTGCAATAAATAATGTAACAATCCGGGTTTTTCGTGATGGCATGCAACCTGGTGATAAGTCGGGAAGAGATGTTTTAATGAGAAATGGTTCAAGCATCGTTATTATCAGTGAACCTCGCCTATATTCACTTATCGATGATCCCGAAGGTTACGGAGAACACACGCTTGAGATAGATATAGAAGATCCGGGTCTGCGTGCATTCACTTTTACATTCGGTTAATGGTAGTAACGTCTAGAAATAACAAGGTAAACATCCAAGAGTTTTAAGAACTCTATTCAGGAAAAGTACACAGAAAATGTATAGCGCAGGAATAAATCATTATGATGACATGCTAAAACTCATTTAAATACGATGAATCTCTCTAATCTTCTTCTATTATGACCCTTCGGACAGATTCTTTCGGGATTTCTCAAGTAGAACCATGAATAACTCATGAAAATCAATATTATATTTCTAAAATGATATTTAAATATTTAACTATTATTGAAATCCTATCAAAGTTTAACTTTATAGTATGCAGCCTTTGTTCTTCACTTTATTCCCCCCATCCCCGCGCCTGTTCAACTCACATTATTTCCTTCATCTTTTTCCATCAATAGTATTATATACTATACAATATAATTAAGTGTTTGGTATTAAAAGTCACTATGGGTAGTGCGAATGCGTCTATTAGATTCAAAAGAAATTAGAAAGAGGATGCAGTCATGAAGCAAGGTGGTTTGAAATTTCAGCTTTCTCCCCTGCAATTATTTGTCATGATACTGGCAATTATATTCCTCGCTGAGGTTGCATCGATGTTTATCCTGGTTGAAGTGAATATTGCTAACAAATTTAATGGTGCTATTTTAGACGCTTCTATAATGGTTGGTTTGAGTGCCCCATTCCTTTGGGGTATCATCACCGAGCACAAAAAGGCAGAAGAAATACGCCTTGAAAACTTGCGCCTTGAGATGGCAGACAAAGCTAAGAGCG
>CABMHZ010000229.1 GCA_902386115.1 uncultured archaeon
ATATTCCCGAATAAGAATTGTTGGGACTGAATATTACGTGCACAATTTCGGAAAAATTGTTAACCATAATCATAGCAAACCGAAACCACAACGAACGCTCAGGGCTTCCAGCCCTGAGTAGTTTACTCAAGCACATCATTTCGGCACAGTCCCCAGCACGTTTATCATTTGTATAAGTTCAGTGAAAGCCTCTATCTCTCTTGCAAGAACTTCATCTTTTGTCATCGAGATGCTCATCTCCCCGTCCACGGTAAGAAGGTCCGGACCTCTTCGCACGAGCCTCTCTTTACCGTCTGCGGATAATATTTTCTTGATCTCAGGGTCAAACACGAATGCTCTTCCCGGAAAAATAACGGTCTCTTTTACATTCGACAGGTCAAGTGCCTTTATATCATCAATAGTTATCAGGCAGCCGATGTCTTTTTTTACCGCAACAACATTCACAAGCCCGGCAAGCTTATCGAATATTTCCCGTAATAATGGCGCCGCCACTTCACTCGTAATGATCGTCGCTTCTTTTATGACTTTCGGCAGCTTTGAAAGCGCATCGGGTTCGTTCCTGATTGCAAACGGCGCGCCGGTTTCCGGATCATAAAGCGGAGTGCCCGCGACCCGGAACTTGAACCTGTTATGAATATCATCAACTATCGCTTTGAATTCTGAAACCGAATGCGGCACTACGCCATCGATCACAGGCGAATTGTTAAGGATCAATCCCTGCTCAGGCGCATTGGCAAACCGCATCAGGATCAGACCTTTCACGCCCATCTCCTCAAGGTCGGCGCAGGTTTTCAGGAGCACATCGCCGTCGTTCACCCCGGGAATGAGCACTGTCGCCGCATATACGGTGCATTTTTCAGCAAGGGCTGCAAGTGCATCAAGTGAATCTTCAGGCGTCCTGTCGTTCATGAATTTACGCCGCAGTTCAGGATCGGTCGCGAATACGGTGAACGTGACCTCGTTCACCCCATGTTCGATGAAAAACAGCGCATCCTCCCTGTTAAGCCCTTTTCCGCTCGTGTAGCCAAGGTGAATGGGCTTATTGTACTGCGAGAGGAACTCCACAAGAGGCTTGAGTTCAGGATAGCAGCTCACGTCCCCGCCGCCGCTGATATTGAATTTTGAGACGTTCTTATTATAATATACCCCCTGCTGCACCTCCTGCATTACCATGGAAAGCGGTTTGAAGCCCGAATAACCTTCCCTGACGCTTTTCGTGCAGTAATTGCAGCCCTTCTGGAAAGGCATACAGTGCTTGCATCCGAAAGGCGGGACTTCTTTCACTCCCCTGAAATAACAGTACCTGCAAAAGCCCTGGCAGTCATGCCCCGGGCGTCCTCCGATGTCGGCGAGTATTTCCATGCCTGTCCGAAATGCAAAGGGGGATAATAAATCTATTGGATGTTTTCATTATCATTTTTGAAAAAATGCTGCATAATCATTTTATCTTAACAGCGCATCTTGTGCCTGATGATATTTGAAAAAGTACCAACAGTGCCAACTTCAGAAGAACTCCTGGACAAGTCCTACCGCCGCGCAGCCCGCGCCAAGCATGGAAAGCGTATCATGGACCGCGCATCCAAGCTCAAAGCCGAGGAATCCATGCTCCTTACAGCAGCCAACATACTCAGCGATAACCTTGTAAACATCGTGAGAAAGTTCCCCAGCTTTGACACGATGCCCCCTTTCTATCTTGAGCTTGCAGACGTTATCGTAGGGGTCGAGGAAATGAAGATGAACCTCGCCTCTGTGCAGTGGGCAGGCACGAAAATAAATGAAATGTCCCGAAAATATGTGGGAATGATGCGAAGCGCCGAGGATGCTAAGGTCGTGCGAAAGGCGGCGTTCGGCAGGATATCCTCCATCGTGGAGAGCATTGACGGCAGCCTGCGATTCCTGAACGATGCGAGAAACAAGCTGCGCAAGCTCCCTGAAATAGGTGAAGGACCGGCAATTGTTGTTGCGGGTTATCCCAATGTGGGAAAATCCAGTTTCGTTGCGCTTGTCAGCAGCGCTCATCCCGAAATAGCAGCTTATCCATTTACGACCAAAGGGCTCGCTGTGGGACATTTTGAGAAGAACAGGATACGATACCAGGTCATAGATACTCCGGGACTTCTTGACCGCCCGCTTGAAGAAAGGAACGAGATAGAACTCCAGGCAATTTCTGCGCTCAGGCATGTGGGAAAAGTGATTCTTTACATCATAGACCCGTCCGAGACATGCGGCTATACACTTGAAGAACAGATGCACCTGCTTGAAGGGATAAAAAAAGAGTTCAGTATCCCGATGTTAGTTGCAGCGAACAAGAAAGATATATCAAAGCCCGCCGGGGAGGCAGACATGAGCATGTCAACGCTCACCGGTGATGGCGTGGACGCGGTGCTTGGGAGGCTTATTGAGATGATCCCACCTCAGGATTTTACTTTATGAGTTCACAGGCTCATCTTAGATATTGCATTGCAGGTATTTTGACATAAAAAACTGGTTTTTCGTTTGTCCGGGGGTAAATCCATTTCATTTTTTAAACGCCGGAGATCTTCCAGTTTATCTATGTCGTACCACATCCCAAGGAGAGAGACGATCAAGCCTGAACTTTGCACTTTATTCATTGTCAGTTCTGTTACTCCTGATGTACTCCAGGGAATGTCTCTAAAAAGATGAGGCTGGCTTGCCCTCATGCCGATCAGATAATATCCTCCATCCTCACATGGACCAATAACCACATCGCTATTATCGAGTTGCTCAAACCCCTTTTTTATGTACTCTACAGGCAGGTTCGGGGTATCACTGTCAAGGATCAAAACCTTTTTAAAACCCTCTCCGAAGAGACTTCTGGAAATATTAGCCAGTCTTTCCCCCAGATTTCTACCGACCTGTTTGATCAATTTGAACCCATCTGGTGCGATACTTCGGAAAAAATCAAATTCTGTCTTAGGTGTAAATGCAATAAAAGCCTGCGCCTCAATATTTTTCACCTGCTCTATCTTATCAAGCAAAAAATTATGGTAGAGGTCGGATAGGCTCCATGGATCAAGCGAAGGGATCATCGGGGTTTTCACTTTATTCGGTTCAGGCGCTTTAGCCATTATGACAACAGCATTCTCCCGGATCAAGTCAAACCTTTCTCCCTATCATTCTTCCCCAGCCGGCTTTTCCTTCATCAGCAGCTTTGACCCACAATGCAAGTCCATTATCGGCGGCTTTGAACATTTCGGCGCCATATTGTGAAATTATCGCACTTTTGAGTTCATCTCTGACCCTGTCCTGGTAAATATGACAATATTTTGCAAAATCAGGGGTCATATCCTCTTTTTCAATGATAGCAAATCCTGCCTGCTTTAACAATTGCTCATATCCGTCGATTGTCTCCATATAAGGGAAAGCCATAAAACTATTGAGGTCTTCCCATTCCCTGTCTGTCATATTACCTGCCTGCACCCAGTCGGTAAATGCAATGATGCCTCCAGGTTTCAAAACCCTGCGGGCTTCATTTATGAGCCTCCCCTTATCGGTTACATAACACCATGCGTCCTGTCCCCAGACAACATCGAAGGAGCCGGCTTTAAAAGGCATATCCAGAGCATTTCCAAGTTTATAAGTAACAAGATGCGCCAGACCTTCTTTTTCGGTTCTTTTTGTTGCTTCATCAACCATTTTCTTTGTGGCATCAAGCCCTGTAACCCTGCACCCGAACTTCTTTGCCAGATGGCGCGCCGGCCCGCCAAGCGCGCTGCATACGTCAAGCACACTGGTATTCTTATTCACGCCAGCCTTTTTTGCCATGATATCTGTTTGCTTGTCACCGCCAACGTGGATCTGCTCACCCATCAGTATCTCCCATAATACCCCGACAGGACCTTCGTAAACTTCATTTACGTCTGCTATGCTAAAATCTAATTTTTTTCCTTTTACGATGTTATTCATTTTATTACGGCTCCGTTTTTTTTATTAATTTTTTTGGATAACCACGGAGAGCACAGAGAAATACTAAACCGATCTCTGTGTACTCTGTGGTTGATTATTCATAATATGTTTTGCTGGTTCATCCAGCACTTCGGATCAGGCGCAAGCATATCCCCGAATTCGTAATATGCCGTAGCCCTGCATCCCCAGCACACGGAATTATGCTCACAGATTCCGCAATGTCCCTGCATTTTCACCGGATCCCTTATATGGGTAAAAAGCAGGTCATCCCTGTATCGCTCGACAATTTTTTCCAGTGATGATGTATGAATATTCCCGAAACCTTTCCTGATCACAGAACATGGAGTCACATCCCCGTCCACGGTCACGCAAATCATCCCGCCGCAATAGAATTTATTGGTGTCCATTGAACCCATGGAAAAATCAGAATCCTGGTAATTAACGTTATCCCTTATACTGCATGCTCCTTTTATCTCCTTGATCCCGGGGATCCATTCAGGATGTCCCTCTGCAAGTCCTGCTGAACACATCTGGGTAAGGCATGTTCTTATACCCATATCCTCAAAAAAATATTTAATGGTTTTATTTACGTCTTCTCCTGCTACAAGTTTAGTGAATGTGATGCAATTAATGATATTATCCTTTCCAAGAGCACGGATATTTTCAAGCCCTTTCAGAATAGAATTTATTTTTCGTTTTGGGTCACCGGTATGCAGCTTCCCGTATATTTCCTCATCCAGGCTGTCAAGATGCACCGAGATAAAACCCCCTTCTGATATTTCAACTGCTTTTCTGGCTACATCATAGTTCGCAAGCGGCATCCCGCTTGTCCAGATATTGTTTGTTAATCCGCTATCTCTGGCATACTTCATTAACTCATACCAGTCACTTCGCATTAGAGGATCGCCGCCAAGCCAGTCGATAGCCCGGACATCCATTCTGGCTGCTGAATCCAGCACCTCAATAATATTCTTTTTTGGAAGTTCTTTTAGAGGCGCATCGGTAGATGAGGCATAACAGTAGAGGCAGCCCTGGGGACAGGCAAGATTTGACTCTATCTGGACAGAATAGACTTTTCCGGATTCAAAATATTTTATTGCTTCTTCGTGGTCAGGGTGCAGGCAACCGCAGCTTATTATTGAATCATTTTTCATAAGATTACTCTTTACGAGAAGTTAATACGAATATTCAGTCTGGTAGCTATATATAATTTGTTTATGAGAATTTCGAAATCGGGATGAAACTTGAGATCTTTCGATTGGTTTATTTCCCAAGTAAAACATCAAGAATTTATATTTGCTTGAAAGAGTAAAAGAATCCTTGCCTTCCGGATTGTTTATAATTATTTTTCCGATGGGTCTGGCAATCCGAGTTCAGCCAGCAGGCGGCGTGCTATTTCCAGGGATTCTTCCCTGCTTGAGGTCTTGATGATCATCCTTCCTCCGGGATACAGGGAAACCTCCACTCCGTCATAATTCAGCAGGATAAGGTGTTTTGTTGCCACCTTTGTCTTAAGGATACCGCCTGCTTTGATCATATCGATCCTGGTATTGGTGGTGACTTCAAAACCGGTTTTACCCGAACACAGCCTGACCGAAATTGCCATGGGCAAAAAGATGCAAAGGAAATATATAAGCCTGCGTACTGACTCATTGTAAATAATATGGTGATGAGGTTGAGATTTGTACTATTTTTGTTATTTTTATCCGGTTTACCATTAGCGGCAGGCGGCGGAGATATCCTGTTCAATGGGACCCACATATATCTTGCCACAGGCGACTCCACTCCGCTGTACCAGGGTTACACGCTGAGTTTTAAAAGCGTAAGCAGCGACGGTTCAATGTGGTTCCAGTTGATGGATAATGATACGATAGTAAAAAACGAGATCGTTTACAGCTACGGGTCATTCATGTACAACAAGACGAACCGGACCATTATATCACTTAAAGTGGAGAAGGTATATTCAGGACCATCTGATCAGAACCTCGTATCATTTTTCCTGTACCAGTTCTACGACCCTGAAAAACCCTATCCTGATAAGACCATAATACCTGGAAATCCCGTGACCCCGGAAAATACTATTCCCCTTCCGCAACCCAGACCTTCCATCGATCCCCTGGTTTGGGTGCCTGCCATCCTTCTGGTCACGATAATTTATTATTTAGCGCGAAAATTATGGTGAAGCATGAAGGTACTGAAAACAGACCTGCGCTTTAACGAAGGCGAGATATCACTTATCACAGAATCGCTGGACGACCTCTGGCACCTGAAATACATACTTGAGCCGAATGACCTTGTATTTGCTTTCACCAAACGCAGGATCGAAGGCGCGACGGATAAGCTAAGACCCGAAAAAGCTGATAAGAAAACCGTACGCCTGGGGATAAAGGTCGAGAAAGTGGAGTTCCATAAATTCTCAAACCGCCTGCGCGTTCACGGGACAATCGTGGAAGGTATAGACGCAGGAGCGTATCACACGCTCAACGTTGAAGAAGGGACGAACCTCTCGATAATAAAGAGATGGAAGAACGACCAGTTCGAGAGGATAAGGGAGGCAGAGATCGCATCAAAGCGCCCGAAGGTCATTATCGCAACGATCGAAGAGGGC
>CABMHZ010000230.1 GCA_902386115.1 uncultured archaeon
AAAAGGTGAGAATATCGGGACGCTGTTCCTCGCCCAGAATGGAAAATACAGGAACAGGACGCGCTGGATCATCCTGTCAAAATCCTCAGGGAAGATAATCGTGGATAAGGGAGCGGAAAATGCCGTGAAGAAAGGCATGGGGCTTTTGCCCTCCGGGATCGTTGAAGTATCGGGGGAATTTGACAGGGGGGATATCGTGGATATCGGAAGCGATGGAAAGGTTTTTGCAAAAGGGATCACGGATTATACGTCTTCGGAATTGAATAAGATAAAGGGAAAACATTCTGATATGATAGAAAAGACGCTCGGATATAAGAATTACGACGAGGTCGTGAGGAAAACGAATATCGGGCTGCTGTAGCCGGACGCTATCTTTTATGTTTGAATCATTCCAGGGGATCCTGTTAAATTACGGTTATCCCGGTCTTTTTATTGCAAGTTTTTTAGCTTCCACCATACTTCCTTTCGGCAGCGAAGGCATTGTTGTGCTTCTTGTTTCCCAGGGATTTAATGCCATGACTGTAGTGATTGTTGCCTCGATCGGTAATTTTTTTGGCGCATGTACAAGTTATTATCTGGGATTCATGGGGCGCGGATACATAGAAAAATATCTCAGGATCGACCGGCGCGAACTTGAGAAAGCTGAAAAATATTTCACTAAATACGGCTCTTTTGTTCTGTTGTTCACATGGGTACCGTTGATCGGCGATGCGATCACGGTCACGGGCGGGCTCCTGAAGCTTAAGTTTAAGATTTTTGCTGTTCTTGTATTTATAGGGAAATTCCTGCGGTATCTGGCAGTTGCGTATCTTGCGGGGATTATTTTATTATAAGGACTTTTTAAAATCTATAAGACCACGGAACGATATTTTATTTACTCCCGTATTTTCTCACATGCTCCCACGCTTTATGATATCGCTCAAATTTCTTATCCTCTGAATACATCTTCATATTCTTGCGATCGAACAATTCCCTGTCTTTCCCGACAGGACAAACCTTGATGCAGATACCGCATGGAGACCTGTATTCTTCCCTGAGCTGCGCGCTTCTTACAGCGCACAGTTTTTTATCCACGGGCGGAGGGAAATCTCCCTTCAATGGTATTGCTCCTACTGGACAACTTTTCACGCAGCGAAGGCACTTAATGCATAGATCTTTCATCCTGATCGGGTCAGGCGGTATTTGAGCAGTCGTGAATATTGAGGTAAACCTGACCCTGGGTCCATATTGCGGCGTCAGGAGGACATTATTGTGCCCGAAAGAACCCATGCCTGCAAGATATGCGGCATGTTTATGAGAGAAAAACGCAAAAGGCTTCCCGATCAATATTTTGATGTCGCCATAAGCGTCCCTTGGCAGATAAATAGAACCATAGCCTTTTTCATTCAGGAAATTTGCGATTTCGAGGGCTTTTGAATCAAGCATCGCATTCACTGTTTTATAAAGTTCATGATAATAGATGGAAGGCGCGGTTTCCACTATGGGTAGTGCCACAGGAAGACCTATTACGATCACAGTTCTTGCCTCAGGGTAGATGGACTGCGGAAAGAACTCTTCGGGTATCCATGGAGAAAGTGTATTCGGAAGCTCCTGTGGAGGAGTCTGCCATCTCTCGACCGGAGTAAAACCCACAAAGGGAATTCCGAGGCTTTTACATTTCTTCAAGAGTTCTTTCTTCAGGGTTTCAGGTTTCATATAACTCAATTTATCTCTTCCTTTGCGCATAGATTTTGTCCCTACAAAAACAATTAAAGGAGAGAAAAACAGAATAAACACAAGAAGTCCAGATGATTTCTTTTTCCATATCCTGTGATATTATGAAACTCGTTATATTATCAGATACCCATATCAAGCCCGGTCAATCAATCATTTCGCTCCTTCCGGAAGACCTTATTTCGATCATAAAAAGCTCGGGTTTACTGATACATGCAGGTGATTTCGAAACGATAGAATGCTATAATGAACTTCAGAGCCTGATCAGAATAATTGCCGTCTATGGAGATACAGATTGCAGTGAACTGGTAAAACTCCTACCTGAGCGCAGGGTGATAGAAGTGGAGGGCGTCAAAATTGGTATTATACACAAGGGACAACTAACTTCAGATCATACCGATGGTCTTCGCTATCTTGCAAAAGAGATGGATGTAGATATTCTTGTATTCGGGCATTTCCATCATCCGATCGTTGAAAAGACCGATGTGCTGCTGCTATCACCCGGAAGCGCGACAGTGCCGGGAATTGCTGAACCGAGCGCTATTGAGCTTGAAATAAAAGATAAAAGTGTTAAAGGTAAGATAATAAGATGCACAGGAGATGTATGCAGTTATTTCAAATATGAAAAGAATTGATCACTATATCGTCAGTGTTTGCATAAATGAATATCTCGTACTGGAAACTGTTATGAAATAATATTCATCTCCTACTTTGATATTTGTAGTTTCATGAAGATCTCCATGCTTTATTGGTTTATCCCAAATTATGAAGTTTCTCTTATCTGCTGAAAAACCGGATTCAGAGTTATTTCGGAGAAAATATTGTCCAATGTAAGGAATCGTATCATTTACAAACTCTTCCATCGTATCCTTCCATTTCCAGGAACCCCTCAATGTCGCATTTTTTCTGGGAATGACAAAGACCTTTGCTTTTACTTTTTAGGCTCATTCCAAATGCTATCTACAATTTGGACTTAAGATCCATCAGTTTGAACGAGTAAACAAAACTCCTTGTCCCACAGCCTTCCGGGGCATTACAATTAAGTACTATTTCCAACAAATCGAGTTATGAAAACCGTTAAAAGACCTAAAATAATAATTTGAAAGAAGAGGAAAAAATGGCACAAATACCAGATGCATTGCAGGCAGCACCAGATGTTTACAAACTGCTGATGGAAAATGACCGGGTACGGGTGCTCGATGTCAGGGTCAAACCCGGTGAGAAAACAAAGATGCATTCCCACCCGGAACGGGTGGTCTATGCTTTAAGCGATCATAAATTAAAATTTACTTCGATTGATGGTGAAAGTAGAGAATTAGAACTCAAGACCGGCCAGGTACTATGGCTGGAAGCTGGAGCACACGCTACAGAGAATACAGGGAAGACCGAGGCTCATAATCTTGCTGTTGAATTGAAGGAGTAGCTGTAAATCAAAAATGTTGTGAAAAGGAGAAAATATGAGCATACAACAATCAACTTTCATGAAAATTCTTGGCGCTTTGTATTGGTTCGTCGTTGTTTCGTATTCGGCACTGGAGCCATGGGGTTCTATCGATACGCGCGATTTTTCCTATATGGGGTCATACAAGTTCTGGGAATACAATGCACTCATAGTCTTTCAGTTGGTTTCTATGATCGCACTGGGATTCCTTCTATGGAGAGGAAAGGCAGGCAGGAAAACGCTTGCAATGATAACGGTTATCAGCACGCTCTTCATTACCATGAACGTGTTTGACATGCTTCATTTCTTTCCAGATCCGGCGCAACCCATGCCATTACTAGTGTCCAGTCAAATCTCTATAGTCGGATAAAGTTTGGATAATTTTATCCGTGCATCTTTGGCTGTAAATTGCCAATTGACTTTTGCATTTTTGTTATTTCTGCAATTCCCCCATGCCATTAC
>CABMHZ010000231.1 GCA_902386115.1 uncultured archaeon
ATAATAGAAAGCGTGTTCATTCTTCTCTGGGGTACCTAACTCCAGAAGAATTTGAAAATTCATAGGAAGTCTTAAATATGAAAGTTTCTTAACTGGTTGTCTGATATTTGGGGTTCACTCCATCAATCATCTCTTGCTTTGCGATCAATATCTGCAATTCCTTTCAGGATTTCGGCACGTGTTGCATTTTGATTTAATAACAGATTATGATAAAGACAATTAAATTGTGAATACTTATCGTAAATAACTTCAGCGTCATTAACACAATAATTCAATTGTGAATTTTCATCTAATTTAGGGTAGCTATTTATACCAACTGATAATATCAAAATCTTTCCCATAAATATAATCTCAGAATAATTAAGAATATTTGTATCTTACTCGACTTTTTTCTATATTAAATTACTGTTGATTATTTTTTCAAATAAATGTGTTTCAAGAGATGTTTATTAACACAAGCAGCACAAATGGGATAGCTAGCCAGTCAGCATACCCATAATACACAGCGCATCGTAATCAACATCTTACACTTTCCTGGCGTGTATCTTTCTAATATCCTCAACCGTGCGCACCGCTATCATATGGAGCTATTGTTCGCATATCCTGCCGTGCCTGACAATTTCAAATAATCGTCTCAGAGTCTCCCATATTATTATCGCTCATAACTACAATTTCAACGCCTTTATTTCAAGGTTTTAAAATCTCCAACCCAGTTACTCTTGAGATTTCATCGAACCTTTTATCCGTCGATGCGATCTTGTCTGCACCATTCGCCACAGCAATTCCCGCAATAAGAACATCAAGAGCGTTAACAGGTTTTCCCATAGTTAAAAGATCTGCCATTATATCGCTTGATCTTTCTGCAGCTTTAAAATCAAAATCCAAAACAGGTGTTTCAGAAAAAAATCTTCTGAAAAATCTATCCTCTTTTTTAACTTTTTTATGTTTTACACCTGACATTATTTCATGAAATGTTACAACAGTAGTTGCAATATCCGAATCAAAATCAAGAGCAATATCAAGATCATCAATATCCGTTATTTCAAAAGCTCCCAGCGTTTCTTTTTTTCCCAGGAAAAAATCGATGAGATAGGCTGTATCAAGAACGATCATATAGTTCGCAGCCTCGCAGATTCCCGTATCTTTTTACAATCTTCTTTTATCCCGATCATAGCTTTACTATCTTTCAAGCCCCCAAAATAATCTCTCAGGTTTGGTTTTCGCTTCTTTGTCAGCTTCCATATCACATCACTGAAGCTTTCATTCTCTTTTTTTAACCTCGCGAGAATATCGTAAACCTCTTCTCTTATCGATATCGTCTTTGTTGCCATAATAATCTGTGTATGCATACACAGATATAAAGTTAATCATATTCTTACAGGTGCAGCAGGATATCTCACATGTCATCGATTAAGAGAAAAATCAGGACATATAACACGGATTGGGCGAATGACACGGATAGGCGCGGATTGGATTATCCGTGAAAATCCGCGTAATCAGCGTCATCCGCGTTCGATCGCCACAGAACTTTGTGGCGCGGTTGTGGTAATACTGCCGGCACGCGATCGCATTAATTGATTTGAAAATAAGTTGTCAATTAATGATTTCATTGTCATCCACAGTTATGAATTTCGATCTGTATCCGGGTTACCTTTTATATATCCACAAAACCATATCCGCATGTCATGAAAACCATTATCATCGGAGGTGGACTTGCGGGACTTACTGCTGCATACAGGCTTGCAGGAAAGGATGAAATAACTATCATCGAAAAGGAAAACGAACTCGGCGGCATGGCTTCAAGCTACAGCCTCCCGAAACCCAATAATGGAACTTATAATATCGAAAAATATTACCATCATATTTTTGCAAGCGACAGTGAACTCATCTCCCTTATAGAAGAACTGGGGCTTGCCGACAGGCTTGAATGGTTGCGGGGAACCACAGGATATTTTTTCAACGGCAAAATATACCCGATGAACACGCCTTTTGAGATACTGCGCACGCTCCCGCTTCTTGATGTGGTCAGGCTGGCATTGCTTGTGCTGAAAGCAAAGACCATAAAAGACAGGACTCCTTTTGATGAAATCACAGCAAAACAATGGATAATCGATACAGCCGGAGAATCGGTATATAATAATTTTTTCCTTCCCTTGCTTTCGAGCAAGTTCGGGGACAATAAAGAGAAAGTCTCGGCTGCATGGCTGCTCGGACGCGTGCAGATACGATCGAACAGGGGCGCAAAAGGAGAGAGGCTTGGGTACATGCGCGGGGGATTCCAGGCGCTTATTGAAGCAATGGCAGATAAGCTGAAAGGAAAGGGTTGTAAAATAGTAACTGGTAGCGTTTCCGGGATAGATGTCATAAACGGGGTTGTGAAGAGCGTTATCGTTGACGGGAAACGCATGGAATGCGAAAGGGTGATATCAACAGCCGCTCCGGATGTGCTTGAAAAAATAATGGATACAAAACTTCTCGGAACCGGCACAGACATAAGTTATCAGGGTACTGCTTGTGCGCTTTTCGGACTTAAGGAAAAGGTGATGGATGATATCTACTGGCTGAACATCAAGGAAGAAGTTCCTTTCGGCGCAGTGATAGAGCATACCAACTTCATTCCTGAACAGGATTATGGAGAGCACTTGATGTATGTGACGTCTTACTTCCAGAATCCAGAGAGCGTCCTGTGGAAAAAATGTGATGATGATGTTATCAGGCTTTACCTGGGCGGGCTTGAAAAGCTCTTCCCCGGATTCCGTAAAAACGTGAAATGGTGGCGCCTGCGCAGGGATGTGGATACTGCGCCGGTGTATGAGGTCGGGTACGGGAAAAAATTGCTGCCATACAGGACGAATGTCAAAGGGCTTTATCTTGCAGGCATGTTCTCTGAGGCGAACTATCCCGAGAGAAGCATGAATGGGTCTATTGTAGCAGGGCTCAGGTGTGCTGAAGCGGTGAATAATAGCCGGAATTAGAGTAACCCTGCTTATAAATGACCGCATCAAATATGATTGCCCATCCATGCTCATGAAACTATAAAAACCATGACAGGGTTTTTATATGTTCAGGTATTCAAACCTATTCGTTATAAAAACCGTATTAAATTTATACCATTCAAGGTGATATGGATGATAAAGGAAATTATTAACAGGGGTCGTACCCCCGGTATAGCTATTGGAATAACAATAATTTTATTAATGCTCATCATGCCCGTGGAAGCAGCATCGGGCAACAGGGTATGGAAAGAGGGAATGCCGACTACATATACCTGGGACTCACACAGCTTTGCCGGGTTTTATTACAATCTTGATGAGAATCTTGGCACCGAAGAACTCACTATCAATAATATCAAAAGGACGATAGACCCCGGCGACCTTACATACACCACAATGCCCATCGAAGTCGAATTTGAACATCCCGGCTTTGGAAAGTATCAGGTGATCGGGTTCATGGCTGACAAATACTTTGCAGGATATACAGGCAACAGCATCATATCAGGTGGAAGTACAATAAGCACACTTGGCAGGAGCCAGCTCCACAAGGTTATCATTGACGACGATGATAAGCGCGTAATAAATGAAGGTGGAACTCTTACCCTGAAAGAAGGATATGTCCTGAAAATGACAGCAGTAGATATAGGAGCAGGACCGGGGCAGATAATGGTGACCCTGTTAAAGGACGGGACTGAAGTTGACACCGGCGTGATCGCAGGCAACTCCAACTACATTTATTCAGAAAAACTGGGCGCAGTGAAAGATATGCCGGTACTTGCCGTCCATTTCGACTCTGTATTCAGGGGAAGAGAGGTGAATGCAGCATTTATCAGGGGCGTCTTCCAGATATCAGAAGCATTTACTAATATTAATAGCGGGGACAGGTATGGCGAACTTGAGATAAGCAGTGTCGGTTCAGGCGGTATAGATATGAGTAACAGGAACTCATTATCACTGTCGTCAGGAAATACGGTTGACCTTGTGGGTGACCTGAAAATAGTAGTTGCTGACAGCAGCACGCTCCGCTTCGCGCTGTCCGTGGAAAGGACAGGAGCTTTCGAGATGAGAGGAACCACTTATCCCGAGACATCAGAATGGGATCCCATGAACTTCGGTCTCAACATCGGGGGAACTAACCTGGGCTTTTACTATGATATGGACCGTGACGTGGGAAACGAGAAACTGACGATCGAACAAATAAACGGGAGGACTATCCCTAATGGGAAGTTAAGATATTCAACAACGGCTGATGAAATAAACTTCGATTATCCGCAATTCGGCACCTATAAGGTGATCGGGTTCATGGCTGACAGGTATTTCGCAGGTTACACTGCAGGCAGCGTAATAACCAAAAACCAGCCGATCAGCACGCTTGGCAGAGATCGCCTGTATAAAATCCTTATTGATGATGACACTAAACGGACGCTTACACAGGGTGGCACACTGACATTAAAAGATGGATATGTGCTCAAGATAACAGACGTGGATATCGGGGCGGGAGCCGGACAGGTATTGTTATCACTGTTAAAAGACGGGGTGCAGGTTGATTCCGACGTGGTAACGGGTAATGATAATTATGTTTTAAGCAGATCGATGGGCAGCGTTGATCTGCCTATCATATCAGTGCACTTTGACGCTATCTTCCGTGGAAGGGAGGTAAACGCCGCTTTTTTTTTTTTTGTTTTGGAGATTTCCGATATCTACACATCCATAACATCAAATGACAAGTTCGGGGAAATGGAAGTCGAGACTGTGAATTCAGACAGGATTGACATGGTAAATAAGAATTCCCTGAGCATGTCCTCAGGGGACACTGTGGATATAATGGGAAACATCAAGTTCAAGGTCGCTAATTCAGACACCGTCAGGTTTTATCCGTTCGTTTATGTAACGCCTGATATGATTTCATCCCAGCTTTCGATAGATGCGCCTGACAAAGCCACCGCCGGCGATGAGATAATGGTTAAGGTCACGGCGGGAGGACAGCCCGTTGAGGCGGCATTTATTTCCATCAATTCAGAGTTTGGGCAAACCGACATCAATGGCTTGCTTAACGTGTCACTCAAGAAAACCATGAAGGGCGGCACGTATAACATTTCCGTCACCAAACTTGGGTACCAGAAGGCGAGCAAAGAACTGGTCGTCCAGGACTATGTTGAAGACAGGCTGGGCATTGAAGCTCCTGAAAAAGGGAACCAGTTCGGGAACATAACGATAAGGGTAATGAATAAAGGCCAGCCCGTCGCCGGTGCGACAGTCAACTACGATGACAAGGTTATCGGATCGACCGATGCTGCAGGCAACCTTATCTACAGACTGGAAAATAGCGGGACACATACGATTTACGCATCAAAGAGCGGTTTTGCTACCGCAGCGCGGGACATAGAGGTCAGGGTGCCTTATGCTGAGTTCAAAGCCCTTGATATCAGGGTCAATAATGTGGTCATTTCGAATGAAAAAGTTGAAGTACAGACAAATATCACCAATGTCGGTACAAAGGGAGATACTCTTCCCGTTGGTCTCATTATTAACAGTACTGAGATCGTTTCAATGCCAGTCACGATTGCAGCCGGTGAAGTCAAGGAAGTGACATTTACGAAAGAAGTGAATCTGCCACCCGGGAATTATACTGTCGAAGTTCTCGGTCAGAAGAAGATAGTAGAGGTCAGGGAAGCGCCGTTCAATATCTTCCTGGCACTTTTGGTAATAATCGTTATTGGAGCCGTTGTAATATTTTTGCTGACAAAAGGCAGGACACGTTCCGGAACAGCTAAAGATCAGCCGGTAGAAGGCGAAATAAAGAAAAAGTGAATTATAGCCAAAAATTAAACAATAGAACTGATCTTTGTGGGCTTTGCGGTGGCAGGAATCATACACCGCAAAGCACGCGAGGAGGCAAAGAGTTCATGAGAGATGTTTTAAATATTAGGTGCTTGACTATATTTGATAAAATGATCATAAAATAATCTTTGAATTAATGCTGTATGGAGGAATAATATCTGGATACCAGCGAAGTGATCAGCCTGCTAAATGAGGCTTTTATCCACGAGATAGAAGCCACTATGATATACGTGCGAAACGCCTTTATCATGCCCGGGTGCGACCCGAGCAGGGTCACTGAATCGATATCAGTGGACGAAATGAGACATATGAACTGGCTTGCAGAACTAATTGTGAAGCGTGGCGGGAAGCCGTGCATGGAGCATAAAGAGCTTGATTTCGGCGGGGATGACTTGAAAAGCCAGCTTGAGCATCAGGTAATTCATGAGACCGAGGCTATAGAGATGTATAAAAGGATGATCGGGCTGATCGATGACCCTGAGGTAGTGGGAGTGCTGGAGCACATACTGGATGAGGAGAAGCGGCACAGGAAGGAGTTCAGGATAAGGATAGAGAGGCTGGGGATACAGGAATAATTACTTCCTCAAAAAAGTTGATTCTGCGTTAAAGAAAAAAAGATGAATTAAAAAAGATGAAGTGAGAATAAATTCTCACTTCGGTTTGCCGTGTTTCGTTAACAGGTACACTACGGAAACAATCACTATTGCCAAGAACACAAACAATATCAAGTACAGGTTTGATGGCGCAGGGGGATTTTCTGTTGCAGCAGCCGTTGTTCCGGTGGGAACAGAAGTCGCAGTTGCTGCACCCGTTCCTGAGGTAGCAGTAACTTTCGGAACTGCAGTCCCAAAACTTATTGCAAAGTGTGAGAACGTAGTTGTCTGCGCATCATAGTACGTGTATGTTGAATCTTTTTTTATCACAGTTGTATCAAGCTTTATCCAGGTATTTCCATCCCATTTTAACATTTTTACATCGCTGTCGGCAATGCCTTCAGACGCGATCAATGAATTTTGTACCCTGAATCTGATTATCGCTCCCTGCAAATTCTTTGAGCCTGACCAGATATTTACGTATTTTTTAATGGACTCCTGGGACGGTTCTGCAGGCACAACCTTCGAAAGTCCTTTAAGTGCCTCTACACGTATTGGTATATTGTTTTCGGTCACTTTATCTGTAATGTCTATCTCATATATCCAGTGTTCTGGTGATGAGAAAACGTATTTTACAGGATTTCCAGCCTGAAGACTCCCATTTGTTGTCTCAGCACGTTCTACATTTGAGGAAGGCTCAGATGTTACTACACCGGGTCCACCTGTGTTTCCCCCTCCCCCGCCGCCTCCACCTGAGATCCGCTGGGTTGTCTGGGTGGGTGTGGGTGTTGGTGTAATATAGCTCTGCGATGCATTTGTTGCAGAATTGCCTGCTGCATCACTTGCTACGACTGTCACCGTATGAGTTCCTGCCAGGGCTGTGATATTTCCAATCCAGGTACTTCCTGCAACGTTGACGAGGGCAGTGCCTTCTGCAGTTACGCCGGTTACTCCTACATTGTCAGTTGCATCAACGGTGACCTGAATGAATTCGCCGATATTCGGGGTGGTGGTGTTCAGGGTCACGGAATTGATGACCGGGGGTATTGTGTCCGGGGTGGTTGCAGTTCCGGATACAACAACCTGCCCATTAGCAAGAAGTGTCCCGTCCTGCGTGGTTGCGTATATATCTAATGTCCCATTTACAGGCGGCTTGAATCTTGCCTTGCCCTGGGCATCGGTTATATTTAGCACAGGGAGACCGCCGTTAAGGACAAAATGGACAACTGCTCCAGGTTCCGGGCTGCCATCCTTAAGCAGGGTCACGTAAAGAGTGCTTCCTTCCACAGGCGCTGCGGGATCAAGTATTAATTTATACGTGGATGCCGCTGCAACCCCGGAAAAAATTATTAAAAGGGTTGCAAGGGCAACCCAGTATTTTCGTTCTGCTTTCATATGCATCACAATCCTGTTACGTTACGGTCACAGTCAGTGACGTTGATGTTATGATCAACTTGCCTGGCGTCGGGAATTCATCGTGCTTCCACAGGTATGCGTTCAGTGTGTAACTGCCCGTAGCTGCTGCGGAAGGTATTGCCACCAGGACCGGTATGTTCAGTGATTGACCTGCTCCAAGGTTCACGAGGGTGCCTGTTCCCACAAGCGGATCTCCGCTGGCTGTAACTCCAGATACCTCTATTGTGTAGTTTTGCGGCGTGGACGCATAATTGGTGACGGTTACTGTTGTGGTCAGTAATCCGCCACGGCTTACAGTTGCGCCTCCGGTGAAACCAGACAGGTCTGAATCGCGGACTTTTACAGATGTTGTTCCGACAACGATGCCGTCTGTAGCATTAATATTTGTGGTGCCAGCTGCAACTGCCGTGAACACTCCTGTTGCGTTAATGGTTCCCACTGATGGATCGCTGCTATTCCAGAGAACTGATGCGGCTATTGGAGCGCCGTACTGGTCAAATCCTGATGCGGTAAATGTCTGAGAATTACCCGCAAGAATTGTTGTGTTTGCAGGAGAGACTACGATAGTTGTCAGGACCGGTAGCGGAAGGGTTACTGTTGCTACTGTATTACCAACAACGAGTCCGTCTGTCGCACTTATTGTTGTAGTTCCGACTTCGAGTGTTGTAAGTAATCCTGTTGAATCGATTGTTCCAACACTGGTATTGCTGCTCGCCCATGTCACTGTTACGGGCATCGAACCGCCATACTGGTCATAGCCTGATGCCGTGAATGCCTGAGTTGTTCCATTAACTATTGATGGACTGGAGGGTGATACCGTGATCGTTGTCAGGACAGGTGCCGATGTAGTCGCAGTATAGAATGTATTATTGTCCCATACTACATTGCCGGCAGCATCACTTGCCGAAACATTTACAGAATTTGTGCCTGCAGCTGCCGTAATGGTCCCATTCCAGAAATCTCCACCCTGGGCGATTAATGAAATACCGTTTGCTTCTACACCAATAACTGCGGCATTGTCAGTTGCATTTACGCTGATATTGATAGGATCACCCGTATTGGGGGTATAATTGTCCAGAATTACGCTGTTAATTATTGGGGGCGTATTATCTAATCCCATCGGGGCAAGTATGTAGAATCCTTTTTCTCCGAATGAAGTCGTATTTCCATAAACGATGTTATCAGCAGTATCAACGTTGTTAGGAGTTTCCGCTGGCTTCCACGATCCATTCCATCTCCACATGCGAAGCGTGTTTTCGTTAAGGGGTGGAACATCACTCTGCTTATAGTGTATGGTCAGATTAAGCCATGAATTTACGCTGTTATTTTCTGCAACTACGAAATAACTTATGTTCCTTAATTTCCCCGGATCGGGAGCAGGCGAATAAGCCTCCTTCAAGGATATATTTTCGCCTCTGAATGTAATTATTGTATTATTTGGTTTTAACCAGAGGTTGTTAACACTAAAGTTTTCAGCTTGAAATGAATAGAAATCCCATGCTGAATTTGAATCCGCTGGCTCTGCTCTGTTGTCGTTTAAAGTAATGTTTTTGGAATTCTGGAGATAAAAACCAAAAGAATTGTTACTAACTGTATTATTTTCAATAAATGAATTTTGAGTTTTTAAAAATTGGATTCCATACGTCCAATTTGAAACACTCAAATTTGCTACCTTGATATTTTGTAAACCTGATGCTTTAGAAACAAACACACCCACACTGTTTGATTTACTCATTCCACTGATCCGCTTATTACCACCATCGAGGATCACATTATTTGCAGTAATATTGATACAGGAATTAGCCGTTGCACCGTCAATGCTTACGTTAAGAATGTATGAACCTGGTATTGATATTGTTCCACATCCGGTTATGTTCGTTGCCGCTTCCGCATTTGTTGTTACTAAAAGTAATAACAAAGCAGTAAATATTAAAATTCGCTTAATCATTTTTCATCACCTATCTCCAAATGCCCCAGGACACCATAATCCATAAGACATTTACTATTATTCGTTAATAATACTTGCTGTATTTAAGATTATCGCTAACTAAATATAAATACATCTGTATTATAATACTCATTATCATGGAGTTTCTAAAAAAAAAAATAAACGCCGCAATGAACAAACCTTACCAATTTATTTATATTAAACGCTTAATACACTCAAATTAAACATATATTTACGAACATGAACAATATCGATTCGATCCGCATCTCGATCCTCTCCCGCATCAAGCCCCATGACCCTGAAAAGCAGAAGCTGTCTGCGCTTGCAGAGAGCCTTATCCGAAGGATTAACGCCATCGGCAGGGATATGGGACTTGACATAAAAGCCATACTTGTAGGCTCATCCGCGCGCAGGACATGGCTTTCAGGAGAGCATGACCTTGATATTTTCATAATATTCCCTCCCGAAGCGTCAAGAGAATACCTTGAAAAGAACGGGCTGTCGGTAGCCCGGAAAATCGCTGAGGAAGCACAGAGAAGCGAGGAAAGATACGCGGAACATCCTTATATTAACGCGGTATTTGACGGTTTCGAGGTTGACCTTGTCCCTGCGTTCGGCGTGGCAAGCGCTGCCGAAATAAAATCCGCAGTTGACAGGACGCCCTTCCATAATGAATACGTCCTGTCAAGGATAAAAGGGCTTGAAGACGATGTACTGTTGCTGAAGCAGTTCCTGAAGGGGTGCGGCGTTTATGGTTCAGATCTTAAGACACAGGGTTTTTCTGGTTATCTCGTTGAACTTCTGGTCATCAATTACGGCTCGTTCGTGCACGTACTTGAAGCATCGCGCGAATGGAGACCGGGCATGAAAATAGATATAGAAAAGCATGCCACAGAGGTTCATAATGACCCGCTGGTCGTTGTTGACCCCACAGACCCGGCGCGAAACGTTTCTGCTGCGCTCTCCATCGACAACCTTTGCATCTTCATGGATAAAGCCCGCGAATTCCTGAATGCCCCGGATGCTTCATATTTTAGCGTGCGGGCAGTTGTGCCGCTTGAGGATAGTGATTTCAAAAACATCATGGAAGCAAGGGGGACTTCACTCATAGCTATCGAATTCACAGCCCCGGATGTCGTGGAGGACGTGCTCTTCCCGCAGCTCCATAAGATGGAAGATTCCGTAGGCGAGATGCTTGAGAGATACGATTTTCGCGTGTATAACAGCGGGGTATGGGCAGAAAAAAAAGCGATCCTTGTGTATGAGCTTGAATCTGCGGCTCTTCCGGCTTTGAAAAAACATGCAGGTCCGCAAGTCTGGATGGAAGAACATGCCGCAGCTTTTAAATCAAGATATAGCGGCTCGAATGCGTTTTCCAGCGTGTATATCCGCAACGGTAAATACATGGTCGAGATCCCGCGAAAATACGCGACAGCAAAGAAACTTCTGGAAATAGAACTCCCGAAATGCGGTCTTGGTAAGCATGTGGCTTTATGTATTAAAAAAGAATATCATGTGCTCGAAAATGAACAGATACTTGAGATCAGGGAAAAAAAGTTCAGGGAATTTCTCAGGAAATTTTTCACAAAATAGAACATGACAGCAAAAACCACTCTCAACAGATATATTCCGCTCGTCCTTATTATTTTACTTCTTGCAATTTCAGGATGCCTTGAGAGCACGATTCAGGAAAACACCCTGAAGTTATCCACGGAAAAGGCAGTGTATCACTCGAACGAAACTCTTAAAGTGCATGTTTATTTCAATTCAACTAAAGATGCGAATGCCAATATCCGGGTTTCAGGCATCCAGAATGTATTCGGTCGCGCCATGCTGGAAGAAACACGGGAAACTGCCTTGAAAAAAGGAAATAATAGTTTTGATTTTGAATTCATAACCCCTTCCTGCGAGGAATGTTCAGCCGTTTCTCCGGGAAAACATTTTATCAACGCCACATTATCGATCGGAACACAGACTTATGAGAGCTACAGCGTGATAACCCTTGAGAGAGAGAATGCGACTGTTTCACAAGATCTGGGCGGCAATACGACGGCGACCGGACAGACGCCTGAAAAAAATCAAACAGAGCCTGCATTAACAAAAAGGAATGCCAATACAATATTAGTTGAATACTTCTACGACCCAGCGTGCCAGAAATGCGCGAAAGCTGCTCCCGTGATCGATAGCGTTGTAAATTCATACGCTGACAATGTCAGCTTTTCAAAATACAATATCCTTACTGACGAAGGGCTAGCCCTTGCTAAAAAATACCAGCTTCCCGGAGTGCCTTCTGTTGTCATCAACGAACAAAAGCTCATATCATACGCGGATTATGATGGCAACACAACACGGCTTGAGGAACTCCTGAGGGATTCAATTGAAAAAGCCTCTTCCCTGCCAGCCGGGACCCAGGTCAGGCAGAAAATAGTTCTCTCTGTGCCCTCTGTCTTTGTTGTAGGTTTCCTGGCTGGATTTAACCCATGCCTTCTTGCCATTCTTGCTTTTATCGCGTCAGTAACCCTTGCTACCACAGGCAAGCGGCGCAATGTACTGCTGATAGTACTGATGTTCAGCCTGGGGATTTTCGTGACGTACCTTATTGTCGGTATAGGGCTGTTGAACATAATTGAACAGATGCCGTCAATCCAGGCATCGATCAAGAATTTCCTTGTTATCCTGATAGCGGTACTCGGGCTCTGGCATGTGTACGACGCCTGGCACCTGCGCAGCAACACGGAATCCTCTTTCTATACCCCGAAAGCCTTTATTCGCCTCACGGAAAGCGTAACAAAGAACGTGAGCCTTCCCGCGTCCTTTTTCATGGGGGCGCTGTTCTCGCTCATAAAAGCCCCGTGCGTGGGAGCGGTCTATTTTGTGATTCTTGATATGGTAAGGAGCGGCAGCGGCGAGGGTATGCTGTACCTGGCAGCCTACAATTTCGGCGTGGTGCTGCCTGTGCTCGTGCTGGGCTTTGCCATCGCTTTCGGGCTGAACCCTGAAAAAGTAGAGAAGTTCAGGAAAGAGAAAAGGTCTGTCATGAGGCTGTTTACAGGTCTGACGCTTCTTGCTATTGCAGTTCTGATGTACGCAGGGATAATTTAGTGTTACCAGGCTCGGGTTCATCTATGAAACGTATCAACCCGATTCACCGCAAAGTTAGCAAAGAACGCAAAGCGTAGCAGCAAAATCTCTGGGCCCTTTGCGGTGAGAATTTAACTGAGCAGTGAACTTATGACCGTGTCCAGATTTTGATCCATGAGATTATTATCCTGGTTTACCATTGAAGGATCTATCTTCAGGTTCCCGTTAATTATCAACGTGGGAGTATAACTCACGCCGTAGTTCTCGGCTTGATTGATATTATCTTCTGCCTCATTCTTTGCATCGCCTCTTTCTAATGCGGCGGCGAAATCATCACCCAGCCCGATTTTCTTTGCAATAGCCGAAAGCACACTCTCACTCGAAAGGGCATTAAGATTATTATCAACAAACACAGCCTTGAAGATCGCATCCTTCATTTCCTCGCCCTTGCCCGATCTGTTCGCAAGTATGTACGCCTCAATGCTTATTCTTGTAGGCAGGTCAGCAGGAATGCTCCTCCACAACATGGGTTTGTATGTGACTTCAAGCCTGTCCCCGTATTTGTTCTTGAAATCGGGCATCTTCTGGCTCAGGGCGTAGCAGTGACTACAGCCGAATTTCATATACTCGACAATTTTTACTTTTCCCGGTTCATAAGTGCTTGGAGTGTTGAGCTTTATGAATTTCCCTGCTGTCGGGAGTTTCCCTTTTGGTTCAGGTGTGGTATTATTCAATAAAATAAACGCCAGCACTGCAATAACAACTACTGCAAGTCCGGCGTATATCAATGTATTGTTCGATTTTTTTGGTGGTGGAACACGTTTCTTTTTTGACATTGGTACGGATTATTGCGGATAAGGGTAATAATTGTTTTGGTTTGATATAAAAATTATCTGATATCGAACTTGACCCCGATCTTAAACAGCCTCTTCGTCGGGAGATTCATTACCTCACATCCCGTCCTCTCCCCTATCTCCCTCAATATCTCGTGCATCCTCATTTCACTCTCTGCTGACAGCGTGAACCAGATATTAAATTCCGCAGGTCGTAGGTAGTTGTGCGAAACTTCATCGTACCCGTTTATTATCTGCGCGATTTCATCCACCCTGCCGGCTGGCGCTTTCAATGCCACAAGCGTACTTACCCCCCCTGTTTTCTTCGTACTGATTATGGGACCTATGCGCCGTATTGCGCCCTCTGCCTGAAGGCGCTTGATACGCTTTATTACATCCTCTTCTTTTATTCCCAGATCGTCCCCGAGCTCTTTGAAGGGTTTATGCACAAGTGGAAAATCAAGCTGTATGGCATTCAATATCTTCTTATCTGTATCATCAAGCGAGATCGTGCCATTTGATGGAACCAAAATCATCACACCTTTCCAGCAGGTTCATAAACGCAGTACGGCTCTTCATCAAGGTAATCGCCTGTGCCTGCATAGGCGCGCGCCCTGCATCCCCCGCATACTGCGCGGTACTCGCATTCTCCGCATTTCCCTTTGAGCTTGCCGGGATCGCGAAGGTCGTTGAATACTTTTGACTTTTCCCATATCATCTTAAAAGGCTTTTGCCTGATGTTTCCAGCAAGCGCGGGTAGGTATCCGCAGGGATACACATCTCCTTTACTTGAGACAAAGCAGAACCCTGAGCCTCCAAGGCACCCTTTTGTCATGGCTTCAAGCCCGTGCGTTTCCTTTGTTATTCTTATGCCTTCTGCCTTTGCGCGCTGGCGCATTATCCTGAAATAGTGCGGCGCGCAGGTGGCTTTTAGCTGAATCCTCTTATCCTTGCTCATATCATAGAACCAGTTCAGGACGCGTTCATACTCCTCTGGCGGTATCTCTTCGGATTCTATCTCCTCACCTCTTCCCGTGGGGACGAGCAAAAATATATGGAGTGCAGCGGCTCCCAGAACAAGTGCAAGGTCGTAAATATTCGGGATCTCCGTAATATTCCTTTTCGTAATCGTTGTGTTTATCTGGAAGCTCAAACCTGCTTTTTTAAGTATTTCAATTCCGCGAAGCGCAGCTTCAAAGGCTCCTTTTTCCCCCCTGAAGGTATCATGCGTCTCTCCGGTCGAGCCGTCGATACTTATACTCACGCGCTGGATGCCCACTTCTTTCAATCTCTTTGCAATAGCTGGCGTAAGTAGTGTGCCGTTAGTGGCAAGCACCACTCGTAAACCGTGACCTGATGCATATTTTGCGATATCGTACACATCTGCCCTTAAAAGAGGCTCTCCTCCGGTAAGAATAATTATTGATTTATATTCGATCAATTCATCAACGAAATGCTTTGCTTCGGATGTTGAGAGTTCATCGGGGGCAGGGTCTTTTATCGCAGAGGCTCTGCAATGGATGCATGCAAGGTTACAGGCATTCGTCAGTTCCCATGCGATGAGTCTTGGAGGTCTGATATTAGTGTGGTTCAATGAAATCACGCATCGTCATTACGGTTAATAACCTTTATTAATTATATGATTTGCTTTAAAAGTTGTGGAATGTCTTAAAAGCCTCAAGCCTGACAAAGCAGGACATATAGAGTTTGATTGTTTATATCCACAGTGGAATTAAATAGCCCAGAATAAGAAATATGGTGAAATATGAAAATTGGCATAATCAGGAGATCCTGATAAAATGAAAAAAAGTATATTTCGGAGAAATTCCGACTCGCTCCGGCAGTAACAAGAACACGACCTACTTCGTACTGACTCACCAAAGATTCACCGATTTCGACTGGCTGGCTGTCCTGGATTCAACAGCTTACAGCCGCGGTGGTCCGCCGCTGCAACAAAACCCCATGAAGTAAAACTCCTTGAAGTTCCAGCAGCCACCAGTACAGCGGGACGTTGAGATTTACTCAAAAATGTAAGCTGTGCACTCCGAAGAATCTCGCCAGTCGGTGACTGAACCTTAGCGGCGCAGGATGACAATCTCATTGAATAAGCACATTTATGTAATAGCAGGTTAGAATAGCAAGCATGAGTTATTTATATGCCGCATTCGGTATAGTGTGGGTAGTTCTGATAGCTTATATAATAAATCTTATCCGGATAAATAAAGCATTGAATGATGAGATAAATATTCTGAAGAATATGAAATGATATGTCGATCCAGACTATTTTTGACCTTAAGACAATAGCGGTGGTGGGTATTTCGGATAATCCCGAACGACCGAGTAATTTTGTAGCAAAATTCCTGGAAGAGCGCGGATACATCATTATCCCGGTAAACCCGAACCTTACAGAGTGGGAAGGTAAAATTTGCTACCCTGACCTTCTTTCCATCCCCGTAAAAGTGGACATAGTGGACATTTTCAGGCGCCCGGAGGTGATCCCGCCAATCGTCGATGAAGCAATCGCAATAAAGGCAAAAGTAGTGTGGATGCAGGAAGGTATAGTGAATGAGGAAGCTGCGGCAAAAGCGAGGGGCGCAGGGATCGAAGTCGTTATGGACAGGTGCATGAAAAAAGAATA
>CABMHZ010000232.1 GCA_902386115.1 uncultured archaeon
ACCTTTATCCCTTTTTGCGCCGCAGTCCTCCCGATAGAATATGCAGCATCAGGGTCATCAGTCAGAAAAATTGGTATCTTTGCGCTTATGCACAGGGTAAGACAGTGCATGCTGGCGCTCTTTTCCTGCGACTCACCTTTTATCCCGACACGCTTTATTTTTCCGTCACTTATCTTCGAAAGTATCTTTTTTGCAATACCTGATTTTTCATCCCTGAAACCCGCCATCTCATTAAGTTCCTCTTCCACGAAACCAGTGGTATAAATGTCCGCAATGTTAGGGGCTTCGTCAAGTACCCCCATATATTCAAGTGACAATAATGCATTTGCGTCAGCTACCGCTTTCATGACATGCCCTGCGCAAATGACGCCTCTGCGATATCCTTATAATGCGCCACTTTCTTTGCCTCGTTGAATCCCATAATATCCACAAGCTCATCCAGCGACAGCTTCCCTTCTGCATACCGCTTTGAAGCAAGTTTCTGTATTTCGATAAGCTCAAGCTTCCGGTTAACATAATCCCTCACCGCAATCCTGACGATCTCCGAGCGCGACCTCATCTTCTGCCGTGCCAGTTCATCTATCTTTTTTATGGTCTCGTCATCTTCCCTGAAACTGAGCATCTCACTCATGCGCATTACATTGCAAAACATACATATAAATTCAGCAGATACAGAAGGATGCTTTATGAAAAAATCGGGAGCATTATCTCCGGATGAGGCGCAGGATGACCTATGCGCGCTCTTATAATAGATGGTTATGTGGATGAACCCGCCTGCCTTGGCGTTCCGCCTTATATGGCGCCGTATCCCAGGTATATAGCAGGCGCCCTGGTTGAAAAAGGCATACCGGGAGAGGATATAACCTATCGCACCATAGACCAGCTTCGCGCTTGCAAAGAGAAGCTCGATTACGATATTACCATCGTCGTGGCAGGAACGACGGTGCCGGGAAAATACCTTCACGCTACCCCTATAAGCCTGAATGAACTGAAAGAGCTTTCCCACCTGGGAGGCACAAAGATACTCGGAGGACCTGTCAGGCTCGGATTCGGGGAAGAGGGAGGCACATCTGCAAAGGAACTGGAAGTATCCGGTTTTTATCTTGCAAAAAAAGATATTGAGGCATACGTTTTTGATGTTTTGGATGACGCCCGTGATCCTGACAGCGCGGGACACAGGATGAGAACGGCACAGGAGATCGCGCGGTGGGGTGAAAAGGGAGCGTTCATTATCACGCAGCACCCGGATTATCCCTACGTCATGTGCGAGCTTGAGACATACAGGGGCTGCCCCCGCCATTCTCACTGCTCCTTCTGCACAGAGCCTTTTTATGGGAAGCCGGATTTCCGTGAGATAAGGGATGTGGTAAATGAAGTGTCTGCACTGTATCATCACGGCGCGCGCTACTTCAGGCTCGGCAGGCAGCCAGACCTTTTCATGTTCCGCTCAAAAAATGGCGTTCCTGACCCGCTCGCAATTGAAGAACTATACCGGGGAATTCGCAATGCTGCGCCTGAACTCAAAGTGCTTCACATGGACAACGCCAATCCAATGACGCTCGCGCATTTCCCCGAAGAGTCGCGCCGGATCGCCGAGATTATCGTAAAATATCACACGGCGGGGGACGTGGCAGCTCTTGGTATGGAGAGCGCCGACCCTGAAGTTATAAGCGCGAACGACCTGAAAGCAACGCCGGATGAGGTATTCGAAGCCATAAAACTCCTGAACGATGTTGGCGGCGCGCGGGGAGAAAGCGGTCTTCCTGAGCTTCTTCCTGGCATCAATTTTGTCCACGGTCTGAAAGGCGAAACAAAAAAGACCTTCGATCTCAACTTTGAGTTCATGAAGAAAGTGCTTGACAGCGGCATGATGGTGCGGCGCGTGAATGTCAGGCAGGTGATGACCTTTGCGGGCACGCCCATGCAGGGGCATGAGGAACTTGCGGCAAAACATAAGGAACTTTTCCAGAGCTACAAGGAAAAGATGAGAAACGAAATAGATATGCCAATGCTTCGCCGGGTGGCGCCTGTGGGGATTGTGATGAAATATGTTCGCACAGAGATTTTTGATAAGATAGCATTCGGACGGCAGATAGGCACATACCCACTCCTTGTGGGTATCCCGGTGCAGGTTGAATTGAACAGGTCGTATGATGTCATGGTGACAGATCACGGGCGAAGGTCGATAACAGGTATCCCCGTGCCTGTTGATATTAACAGGGCGCCGCTTAAGCTGATCGAACATATCCCCGGCGTGGGGAAAAAACAGGCAGGGAAGATAATTATGGGCAGACCGTATAAAGACAGGGAGGATATTGCCAGAAGGGCGGGGATCAGAAGTGAATTACTGGATTTTATCGTTACTTAATGTCAATGCACAGCGACATCCCGGAGTTCATCTATGAACATGCTAAACTCAATCACCGCAAAGTTCGCAAAGAACGCAAAGCGTAGCAGAAAAATCTTTGCGAACTTTGCGTTCTTGGTGGTGAGATTTCTATTTTACCCCAACAGGTCCAGCGGACACTATCAATCGAGATAAAAATCCTGAAATCACAAAGTGAAGTTCATCCACTTTGTGCCAGGAACTTCCCTGCCTGCTCCTCCCCGTATTTCATCATGTATTGTATGAATGACGGGTCGCGATCTACCTTTGATGCGGTATCAAGCTCTTCATTAAGCATCTGTATCCATCTCACGTCAATGTGCTTGTATTTCCCGGCTGGCAGATATCCTGCCTTAACCCATGTATTTACTTTTTCAATGAAACCTAATTCCTGGTACAGCGATAGATTGCCGGAAAGTTCGTTTCGCCTGTCCATTATATCTCTGACAGATATCGGTTCATTTTTTCTGTTTTGCGGATTTATCTGTATTACCCATATCTCATCGGGTTTAGAAGCGACTCCATCAACAAAATTCCGTACCGGCGGGTTTTGCGAGAACAATCCATCCCAGTATATATTCCCATTTACATGCACTGCCCTCAGGAACGTAGGTATGGCTGCCGACGCCAGGATAGATGCGACACTTATTTCTGAATTCTTGAACACCTTGAAATCCCCTGACCGGACATCTACCGCTCCTACAAGAAGGTCTGGACTGGTCTTTTTTATCATCCCTTCGATCATGTCGAACTTCACAAGTCGTTCAAGTATATCCTTCAGGCGTTCCTGCGCCAGCGGAGGATAATAGTACGGGCTTATATCGAGCACCGGAGCTGTTCCCTGAAGCCTCGATGACCCCACAAACCATTCGTTCATCAGCATGTCAGGATATGAACTTGCAGATATCTCTTTCCAGAACGAGTCGAGAAGTTGTGCAGCTTTATTCCTGTCATTCGAAAGTAAACCGTACCATGTGAGCAGCGCGCAGATAGCGCCGCCGGAAGTTCCGCTTAGAGCCACTATCTCGTACTTATCTGTCTTTTCTTTCAGTATCCTTTTCAATGCTCCTGCTGTAAAAGCGGTATGGCTGCCGCCGCCCTGGCATGCAATAGCTACGCGTATCCTGTTTTTTTCTTTCTTTACCATGATTTATTTGCCCCCTTGATTTGTGTTATATTACTTCTGTTTTTAAATAGTTTACCGCTGATTTTTATATAAATAATACATGAGGGTGTGCAGAAAAAGAGCCAAAGGTCTCTAAATCTTAAATCTCATTTTTTATGATAATTTCACAACTTCGCCCCGCATTCAAGGCAGAACTTTTCATTAGCCTCAACCTCCCTGCCGCAGTTCGGGCACTTTCGAGCATTTGCGCCGATGTTTGAGCGCTGGATTACGGAATCTTTGACCAGCGTGCCTATTTTATCGCCGATGTGGACGTTGTACTGCACGATACTGTCCTCGATGAATTCTTTAACTTTGACCCGTTTCTCTATTTCATCAAGTAATCCGTGATAAAAGCCTGTGAGAGCATCTTCTTTCTCAGCCCACGCTTTCAGTATGAGTTTCGATTTCCGTGCTCCTCCAACAACCTCTATCTGCGACGCGTATCTCAAACCTTTCACACCTTCGCAATAGAAGCGCGCCACTCCGTTGAAGAGCTTTTGATCCTGAGTTATTTCAGGTGTCAGCATGTACATATGCATATCCTTGATGATTCGGGAAGTTATGTTGAAAAGCGTCTCAGCCGGCATATCTATTTCCGTAGTGCTTTCCTCTGTCTCAATGAGGTTGCTTACAATGTTATGCCATTCAACTTCGCTTATTTCCTTAACTTTCAGCATGGGGCAAATGATGCTCAGCATCTTGCTGTCGATGTCGATTTCTTTTGTCCTGTTGCTTCCTGTATCGTAATAAGCAATCTTGCCAGATACCTCGCAGTCGCCGCATTCTCCTGTGGGTCTAATCTCGAAAGTTACGGTCTTGCTCTCGCCAGGTTTGAGAAGCGAGAGGGATTTGTCTTTTTCTAAAATGAGGAATACATTAGGAACGAAGAGAGATACTTTGATATCTGCAATCGGCGATGGAGAAGTATTTCCGACTTTAACTTTGTATAAAATTGTTGCTCCTTTATAGCCAAAAGCAGAAGTAATGTTTATACCCTTTAGAACCGGTTTTTTATCAAACATTGGCTCTTCAATTACCTTGGGGGATTTGTCTTTTGTCTTCGGTCTGGATATTGCAATAATGCCCAGTAAAATCAATAAACCTATTCCCCCTATCATAGCCCAATTTGTTTCAGGTTCACTATATGGTGGAACAAGTGAATACGGTGTTGCAACTATTGTAATAGATGTTTTTGTAGGCGTATATGTTACTGATGGAACAACTTTGGAATTTAAATTCTCCGGATTATTTGAGGGTTCCTTGACTGTTACAGGGTATCTAAGACTTATAGGCTGGAAATTATCTTTATTATTGCCCGGCCAGTACACTCCTGTAAACTGGAGTGTCAGTAAGCCGATACTTGCTGATTTATCTGCTTTTATAACCAAAATTATAGTTCTTGATGTGCCGGGTGAAACACGGTAGGTACCGCCTACTACTCCGGCACCTGCGCCCTGTCCGAAACCTTCACCGTAAACATGTATGCCGGTGGGTAAACTGACTCTTATATCTACGTTTAGCGCCACATCATTTAAAGATGGATCATTCATAAACAATTCAACAATAGCGTCCTGGTTGTTATCTATCACATCAGTTACAGGTCGTAGCGTAACAGACGGACCTACACGGAATTTATCCCCAATTGGTGATGGGGTAGCAATCGGAGTTGAGGACACAAGCGATGCAGATATATCAGAACCCTTCCAATCTACCACCTCAACCGTCTGTGACCAATCCTGATATCCATCAAGTTTAAGTGTTATAGTATAGGTGCCAACTGCTATATTATCGATTGTTTTTGGAGTTGTCCCTTGGAAATTTCCATTAAGATAAAAAATTGCGCCAGATGGCAGAGAAGTGACAGAAAGGTAACTAGTATATCGATTCCAAATTAACATTACAATGATTCAATCTTGCCAGGCATCTCATCCATTTTGTATTTCCACTTGAAAATCACAGGCATTTTGTTGATATCATCAAGATATTGACATATGCGT
>CABMHZ010000233.1 GCA_902386115.1 uncultured archaeon
ACGCATATGTCAATATCTTGATGATATCAACAAAATGCCTGTGATTTTCAAGTGGAAATACAAAATGGATGAGATGCCTGGCAAGATTGAATCATTGTAATGTTAATTTGGAATCGATATACTAGTTCATTTATCGGCTCATATACAATACCTCTAACATTCAAAATATCTCCGGTTTCATGTTTATGTTTTTGAATTTCATCTAATTTATTGAAGGCTTTTTCAGGTTCCTCTTCTACCGTTTCAATTTCAGGTTCAATACCATGCAGTTTTATCAAACCTTCATCCGCATCATTTCCAGTATTTTCGAAAATTCGTACTCTTTCTCGACCACTTTGTGTTATTTTCCAAATACCTCTTTCTGAAGCATCAATTTGCCCCTTTCGTTTTAAATATTCCCTCGCCCACTGTGTTTTATTCTTCCAAATAATTTGCCCTTTTTTATATGTTCCATAGTCTTCAGGATGTTTCACAAGCTTTGGTTTCATTATTTTTTCAACCAAAGGATAAACATCCGAGGGCTTAGATGAACCGTCCAATTTAATTATCGCTTGAAGTAATGGTATCTCATAATCAGTAAAATCTAATGGCATCTTTTCTTTCTTCGTTCTCATCATATATTCCACCATATATGGATTATCGTATGAAGTAAAGCTATAAAGAGTTACGCATTTCAAATACGGGGTATGTGTTTATACTTTCTATGAAAAACGGTTTTTTCATATTTATCTATGAATCACCTGATTCCTGGACTGTTTCCTATTCGTTAAAAAACATTTTAATAAATTCTTCACGATCAATTTCAATATTTCCTGTGTGATGATTTTCTTTTCCCATTTTTTTCCAGAACCGTAAACTATCCGGGAATCTGATACTATTTTCAATCGGCATAGCTGTAATTTTAGTTACTTTTGGATCGAGACAAAATAATAAAGCTATGATATTTTTTCCATTTCCTTTTTTCTGTTTTTCTTTACAAATTATTATATATCCAATATTAATAATGTTATCCATTGACGGTTTTGGTTCTATTGTTATTCCACCAATAATTTCTCCATTTTTTAAAATTGTTTGTTTACATGGCATCATATTTCCAAAAGTCCCATCTTTATAATAATGTGGTATTTATATACATTTATTCAAAATTATATATTTTTCTTTTAATTCAATACAAATTTTATTCATATATTATTCCTCTTTATTTCTTTAAAATCCATAACTTTACTTTTGCAACGCTTTGACAAATTATAGTTAGTGTTAAATTTAAATTTTATCCTACCCTCAGAGAAATCCATCCCCCCATCTTGACGGTCAATTATTGTACATGCTCCAAAACATGCGCCCCACCCACGCGCGCCGCCTTCGGTGCAACTTTCAGCCTTCCAGCCGCATCCTGTGGGGACGGCGCGCCAGAAGTCAGCGGTAGGTTGGGCGATAACACGCCGTGCAGCGTGCGCTTAATCGCAGTTTTTTATTCGTGCTACGGTTAAAGGTGTTTCAGAAACATACTTGCCCTGTATGTAAATGTCTAAGAACCTACAGCCCGAACTCTCCCAGCCTCTCCCTTGCCATCTCCCTTTTCTCCTGATGCTCCTTCAAAAACTCCCGCATCAGCTCTGCCGCGTATTTCTTGCAATTCCCGCACGCGCGCGTCCCGCCAATGCAGTCCTTATAGACCTCGACCAGTTCATTATCATCTTCGACCAGGTGGTAAACCAGTAATTCATAAACAGTGCACTTGTCAGGCTCGCCGCCGAGTTTCTTCTGCTCATCAACCGTGACCCTCCCCCCTGTCTTGGCGCGCATCACCTTCTTTGCGCCATCTTCAGGCTTATCCGTGAGCGCGATGTGGCTTTCAGGGACGCTGCTTGACATCTTGCCTCCCTGAAGACCTGTCATGAACTTGTGGTATGTAGAGGCAGGAGGCATAAAAGCATAGCCGCCGTATTTTAGTTCCACTTCGCGGACTATGGATTCCACCTCATCAAGATTTCGTTTAAAAATATCCACATGCTCTTCGTAAGGTTTGCCGCCGGTGCGCTTTGAAATCTCAATGAGCGCTTCCTTCGGGGCGGCTTTTCCGCGCACGCTTATATAGGATTTCCCGTTATCCTGCCGCACCTCCACGATGAACATGTTCACCTTATAAGCAAGCCCGCGCGTCAGCCTGATATGAGGGTCCTGGTCTGCGCCTACGGGAATAACGACAGGTTTTGGTCCTCCGAAATCCTCCGACTGGGGATTTAATATATCCGCGCTCTGGGTAAGCGCGCTGACCATGTGAGCGATGTTGGTTTCACCGTTGAAACCGTAAATCGCCGAAAGCTCTGAAAAATTCGCCTTGATGCCAAGCTCAAAAGCCAGTGACTTTACTGAGTTTGAGCCGGATTGAAAATATATATGCGCGCCAGGTTTCAACCCGAACGCTATCGCGCTCAGAATATATTCCTCGATGCCGTATTCCCTGCATTCCTTCCACGTCTTGCCCCTTACTGCGTGCGCCTCCATGTCAGCGATGGCAAGGAACGCATCCCCGCCCTGCTGCTGGTGCCAGATAATTTCTTCCATAACCATCTTGTGCCCCAGGTGAGCGTGTCCTGAAGGCATGAAACCGCTCATGGCTGCAAAAGGCTTTCCGGCGAGCATGGCAGCCAGGACAGAATCATAGCTCCTGTGCCCGAAAATGATGTGCCTTCGCATGTACCTGTGCGGGTTCTTTATCTGATTTAGAAGATCATCGAATTTCGATATCCCGAACTCATCGAACAGTTTTGAGTAATTGTCTATCTTGACTGCGCCCCAGGGGTCGAGTGTTGTCATGCTTTTATCTGGTACTAAAATCGTTTATATGTATGTAAAGATTATGTCCGGATGATTCAGAAAGTTATATAAATGATTGTACCTTATATGTGTTTGATATGTGTCGGAAGTGTGTTAATGAGTAAATCTAAAAGAGTTCAGGTTGCTTTTACTGAAAGCCAATGGAAACTCTTAGAAAAATTCCGAGGGGAGTTTGGAGATGGTGATGCTGATATCGTAAGAAACATTGTTCTTGCCTGGCTGTCAGAAAAATCTTTTATTTCAACAAGTGCAAAAAATAAAGGTTAATAATAACATGAAAACAAATCATAAACTCATTTTCGGAAATTCAAACAATATGAAAGAAGTTATTTCAGAGAGCGTGAATCTTGTTGTAACTTCTCCTCCCTATCCAATGATTGAGATGTGGGATGAACAATTTTCTGCTCTCAATCCTGAAATCAAGGAAGCCATCCAGAATGGAGATGGTATGAAAGCATATTATTTGATGCATGATGAGTTGAACAAAGTCTGGAAAGAAGTGGACAGAGTTCTCGCTCCCGGGAATATTGTGTGTATCAATATAGGGGATGCTACAAGAAAAATTGGTAAATCATTTCAGCTTTATGCGAATCATTCCAGAATTACTTATTTTTTCGAGACAATGGGTTATCAGGTTTTACCAGTGATCATCTGGAGAAAAGAAACGAATAAACCGAATAAATTCATGGGCTCAGGAATGCTTCCATCAAATGCTTATGTAACATTAGAACATGAATACATTCTGATATTCCGTAAAGGAACAAACAGGGAATTTGATTCGAAAAATAAATTAGGCAGACAAAATAGTGCATATTTCTGGGAAGAAAGAAACATCTGGTTTTCGGATATATGGAAGGATTTGAAAGGAGTGTCACAAAAATTAAATCATGAAGATTTGAGAGAACGTTCTGCAGCATATCCGTTTGAGCTTGCCTACAGATTGATAAATATGTATTCAGTCCAGGGAGATACTGTTTTAGATCCATTTTCCGGTACAGGCACAACAATGTTAGCTGCAATGTGTTCTGCGAGAAATTCAATCGGTTATGAAATAGACCCCAAATTTCAAAAAGTAGTAGATTTTAGATTAAATGAAGTCCTGCTGTTTTCTAAAGAGATTGTCCTTGAGAGGATAAAAAGACATATTCAATTCGTTGAAAAATATACTAAAGAAAAAAGAGATTTAGAGCATAGATCAACTCGATATGGATTTATGGTTATGACGAACCAGGAAAAAAACATTTTCTTTCCTATCATGGAAAAAATTGAGAGTATAAATGAAACTGAATTTGAGGTAACTTATGATGAAATACCTGAAATGGCTTATATCAGGGCTGGATCTAAACAAGTTCAAACAAATTTGGTATATTAAAGTTCTCTCCTTTTCTTACAACTTTGTGTAAATATATAAAAATTTAACTGTTTTTTTATAATATATCATTTCCACATAAATGGTTTCTCTCACACTCGATTTTTTCGCCAGGTATGCCGATGGTTTTATTGAAACCGGTATCTCCCCGATATATCCATCGATGTTCTGGCTTTCTTCATAGGGTGTTGCCAATCGCCATTTAATTCCTTTTTTATTTGCAATATATTCCAGTATAATTTCTTGAATGACCAGACCTTCTGCTGTTTTTGTAATGACCAGATCTTCAACCCAATCCTCGACCATCTTCTCATCAATTAACTCAATAGCTTCCTTAATGTTATCAATCATTGGTTTTACCCTTTGGGTCGCCTTTTTTATGGCATCTGGATAATTTTTTAAATACCACTCTTTCCATGATTTGTATGTTTTTTCCGGGCATCTGTTGATCAGTTCCGACATCTGTCCAACAACTTCTGGTCTTGTCCCCTGGGCATTCTGATTAGCTATATTAATTATTTGAGTAGTATATTTTGGAAATTCTTTCGTTTCTCCAATTATTTCTTTGAATTTTTCCTGAACATTAAGTTTGATCTCTTTAAAATCACTCAAATTATCTTTTTCACTCATGATTCATCAATAATTAAACTGCTTTATAAATCTTTTGAAATTTATTATTAATCACGCAGTTAATAATCGCGTCTGATAAACATAATTCTTGAAATACAATAATAGTCCCGTTTCCATTATCCAAACCCCAATCACACCCATGAGCGCGCCCGCCCCCCAAGAAAGGCGCCTGCTTCTGCGATGGGGAATTGCCGTTGTGTGGTTGGTGAGGGCTGCGCGCAAGGTACGGTTTGAGTTTCCAAGTGATTGTTTATCCTCTACCCAAAAGCTATTTGAGAAAACAGACATTATATTCATGTGAGAAAATGGGTGAAGAAAACATAAAGCTCTTTGGCATCGCTGGCAGCCCCAGGAAAGCTTCAACCGATCACATCGTAAGAGAGGCTCTCCGCCATGCCGGAGAGATATATTCCGCAGAAACCGAATACTTCTCTGCAATGGGTAAAAAGATTAACTTCTGCATCCACTGCGATCACTGCATAAAAACCAGGAACGGCTGCATACACAAAGACGATATGGAATTCGTCTATGAAAATCTCAAGTGGGCGGATGCCATCATTATCGGCACACCGGTTTACCAGGGCATGCTGAGCGCCCAGACAAAAGCGATAATGGACAGGTGCAGGGCTATAGCAGCGCAGGACTTACACTTCATCAGGAACAAACCCGGCGCCGCGCTCGCTGTAGGAGGCGACCGCATAGGCGGGCAGGAACCGTCCATCCAGGCGATCCTTAATTTTTATATCATCAACGAGGCAATTCCGGTTGGCGGCGGCTCATTCGGAGCGAACCTCGGCGGCACATTCTGGTCAAAGGACAGGGGCGCACAGGGTGCCAGGGAGGACGAGGAAGGATTGAATACCCTGCGAAAGACTGTTGATAGATTGATGAAAACGACTATAATTCTTAAAAAGAATAAACCTGTTTAATTATTATGACTCTAAGAATCGCATGGGGCATCACGGGATGCGGAGACTACCTCAATGAAAGCCTTGAGATAATGAAAGAGCTCACGAAAGAACATGATCTTGAAGTAAAGGTCTTCCTTTCCGAGGCAGGAGAAATGGTGGTAAAATGGTATAAACTTTACAAGGAGCTAAAAACCAGTTTCCCAAAGACATACAGTGAAAGATCCCCCAATGTCCCATTCCTCGTCGGAGACCTGCAGCTTGGAAAATACGATTTTATGCTTATCATGCCTTCAACATCCAACACGGCTGCCAAGATAGCGGCAGGAATATCAGATACCCTGCTGTCAAATGCAGCGTCGCAGGCTATGAAAGCTAAAATCCCGGTCTATATATTCCCCGCAGACCAGAAAAAAGGGGAAATCATTACTGACCTGCCCGATGGCAAGAAACTCACGCTGACGATGCGGGATGTTGATATAGACGCTGTTGAAAAACTGCGGAAAATGCCGGGTTTGACCGTGATAAAGCATCCTTATGAGATACGTGAAATCATAAAAAGGCATTTAGAGCAAAAAAAATGAACTAAAATTTAGCGCCTGTCAGGGTCTTTGTTTCTGTCACGCCTTTTATAGACCGAATCTTATTGACTACGATATCACTCAAACTTTCATAATCAGGCGCCTGGATTTTCGCTATCAGGTCGTAATCCCCGAATAGGGGGTATAATTCCTCTATCTCATCCCATTTTATTAAGGTATCAAAGACCTTTTTTTCCACTCCCGGAGCCACATTTATCAGTACAAAACCTACTGCCATTCTATTTCACCCTATCTGAGTATATACTGATGGAATATAATGTTATCTCATAGATAGTTTCTTTAAACCAGACCGCCAATAAGTATCCACATGGCGATCCATCCCATTGAATACCGCTACGGACATCCTGAAATGAAGTCAGTCTGGAGCGAAGAGAACCGGCTTGTTAAAATGCTTGCAGTTGAAGCGGCTCTTGCAAAAGCCGAGGTCATGGCAGGCTATATCCCGAAAGGAGTTGACGGGAAAATAGCCCGCGGCGCAGGTAAAGTAAAACTTGAGCGGGTAAAGGCAATAGAAGACGAGATACACCACGATGTAATGGCAGTGGTGCATGCGCTTTCCGAACAGTCGGAAGATGCGGGTAAATGGGTGCATTTCGGCGCCACGTCAAATGACATCCTGGATACAGCCACGGCGCTTCAGATAAAAGATGCTATCGTGATCCTTAGAAAAGAAACTGCAAAATTACGCTCTGTACTTGTGGATGCTGCCCTGTCACATAAGAATACGGTATGCGCGGGGCGCACGCACGGGCAGATAGGCGTTCCGACAACGTACGGTCTGCGCTTTGCGATCTGGGCATCTGAGATCGACCGCCATATCGAGCGCCTTGACCAGCTTACGCCGCGCGCCACGGCAGGCAAAATGAGCGGCGCAGTAGGGACTCAGGCAGCCTTCGGGAAAAAGGGCATCGAGATACAGAAAAGGACGATGGAAGAACTTGGTATAGAATCTGCCGACGTCTCGAACCAGATAATCCAGAGGGACAGGCATGCCGAGTTTGTGATGTGGATGGCGAACACAGTCACCACGCTTGATAAGATATGCGTTGAGATAAGAAGCCTTGCACGAAGCGAGATAGCGGAAGTCGAAGAGAGCTTTGGAAAGAAACAGGTCGGCTCATCCACGATGCCGCACAAGCGCAATCCGATAAAATCCGAACAGGTGTGCGGGCTTGCAAGGATCGTGCGCGCAATGGTGGAACCCGAACTTCTTATTAACACGTTGTGGGATGAACGCTACCTCACAAACTCTTCCTGCGAGCGCGTGGTATTTCCAGAATCCTGCGTGCTGACGGATCATGTAATAAGGCTTACGACATCCATCCTACACAACCTGCGCTTCTATCCTGAGAACATCAGGAAGAACATGGAACTCCTCAATGGTCTGAACATGGGGGAGGCTGTTATGATAGAGCTTACCAAGAAAGGCGTGGGCAGGCAGGAGGCGCATGAGATAGTACGGCAGGCTGCTATGGACGCGCGTGAATCAAGGGGTCAGATGAAGGACGCACTGCTTGGCAACGAAACCGTATCAAAATATTTAAGCGAAACTGAGATCACAGGGATAATGGACCCGGAAAAATATATAGGCACAGCGGTAGAACAGGTGGAATCTCTTGCAGCGAAATTGAAAAAATGAAAATAAGAGGATAAATAATTGTTAAAAAAAGCCACCATTAAAGACGTCGAAAAGATGTGGAAGCTCATTAACAGTTACGCCGATAAGCGGGCGATGCTTCCAAGGTCACTCAGCGAACTGTATGAGAACCTGAGAGACTTTTTTGTGGTCATCGAAGAAGATAAACTCGTTGGCTGCGGCGCGCTCCATATCACATGGGAGGATTATGGCGAGATACTTTCGCTTGCGGTCGAGCCGGAGTGTGTCAGGCAGGGAATAGGTTCGAATATCCTGAAAGCATGCGAGGAGGAAGCCCGGACTCTGGGTCTGAACAAGCTCATCACGCTTACTTATGTTCCTGAGTTCTTCGAAAAGCGCGGTTTTGTAAGGGTTAAAAAGAGCACACTGCCTCACAAGATATGGAGCATGTGCATCAAGTGCCCCAAGTTCCCCGAGTGCGATGAGATACCGCTTGTGAAGAAAATAATTTAAACGCCATGCTTATTGCCTGCATGCCTTTTCAAGTTTCCCGGATGCAACATCTACCTTTTTGCGTATCAGCCTGATATCATCGGCTATGTTCCCGACTAACTTCGCAAGAGCTGCTGCATGGCGTTTTGTCTCTTTCGGGGCAGGACCTCCCGTAACTACGCGCTTCATGATATTGGCGGCAGGGTCAAGCGCCTCTTTAACGTCTTTTTCAGTAAGACCTTTTGCGCTCAATTTCTCGTTGATCAGGTTCATGGAAATGTCATCAAGGTCACTTAGTGACGGGATTTTTCCTGACCGCGCAACCGCTCCCACGATATGATGGGCTGTTCTGAAGGGGATGCCGGTCGTCCTCACGATGGTGTCGGCAAGCTCTGTGGCTGTCATGAATCCCTTCTCCGTTGACATCTTCATGTTCTCTTTTTTCACCTTCATGGTACTTACCATTCCCCGCGCCATGCGAACGGATGACCGGGTTGTATCAGCGGCGCGCCATAAATGCGGCGTGGCTTCCTGCAGGTCGCGGTTATATGAGTACGGGAGAGCTTTGCAGATCGTCAGTACTGATACGAGGGCGCCGTTCACTGTTCCGGTTTTTGCCCTCATGAGTTCCGCGATATCGGGATTTTTCTTCTGAGGCATTATGGAAGATGTGGATGAATAGCTGTCATCAAGTTCGATAAGATCAAATTCCGATGTGCTCCAAAGTATCAGTTCTTCAGCCATGCGAGAAAGCGAAGTCATTAAATTCGAGAAGCAGCTCATGCTTTCTATCATGAAGTCGCGCGTGCTCACTGCGTCCATGGAATTCGTGAGCGCGGAATCAAAGCCAAGGAGTTCGGTCGTCATCTTCCTGTCTATCGGAAATCCGGTAGAAGCAAATGCGGCTGCCCCGAGCGGGTTCAGGTTCGTATGCGCGTAGGCGCCAGTTATCCGTTCGATATCGCGGACAAGCGCTGTTGCATGCGCGAGAAGATGATGTGCAAGCGTGGTGGGCTGGGCATGCTGGGTATGTGTGTATCCAGGCATGATGGTATCATGGTGGTTGGATGCTGCGCTGATGAGTGCAGAAATGAGGTCATGCATCTCTTCCATGAGGTTGATAAGCTCGGCGCGAAGCGAAAGGCGTATGCACGCCGCTACCTCGTCGTTGCGCGAGCGCGCCGAGTGCATCCTGCCGCCCGTATCCTCGCCAACCATTTCTATGAGCCGCGCCTCAAGGGCGATGTGAACGTCCTCGTATGATGCGTCAAGCGCAGAAATCCCGTCCGCTTTTATCTTTTCAAGCCCTGAAAGTATTGCTGCGCAGTCGCTGGCATTGATTATGTCCTGCTCCCTGAGCATTACCACATGCGCCCTGTCCACTTCGATATCGGCTTCAAATAACCGCCTGTCAGCTTCCATGGATGAAGTGAACCGCGTGATATCTTCATCAGGTTCTTCTGATAGCCGCCCTCGCCTTAGAATATTCATAGTTTCATCACCAAGATGTATCGCAGAGAATAAAAGACTTTTTGGATAATCAATACCAAAGCTTATTTAACATATAGGTGGCTATAGTTACATATATGACCGCAACAACAACGATATGTATAGACCCGAAAGTCAAGGATAAGCTGACGTCTCTGAAACGGTATTCCCGTGAATCATACAGTTCAGTAGTGGAGAGGCTGGCGGATATGGCGATCGATGAAGAACCCCTAAGCGATGAGGCGATAAGCGGTATAGAAGAAGCGCTTGCTGACATAAAAAACGGGCGTCTGCATTCCGAAGAAGAGATCATGAAAGAGTTTGACCTGAAATGAGCTATAAGGTCGAATATACCACAAAAGCAAAAAAGGATCTTAAAAAGCTCCCACTTGATATTGCACAGAACATGATCATGTCAATAAATGGTCTCAAAGATGAGCCTTATTCATATGTAAAAAAGATCAAAGGCACAAAAAGTCATCCACTCTATACTCACCGTGTTGGTAATTACCGGGCAATCCTGGACATAGAAGATGAGCGGTTGTTGATCATGGTCATAGAAGCGGGGCATAGACGCAAGATATACGGGAAATATTGATAAAAACTATTTAATCTAATATGAATATTAGGGACACATAATATGATAGAACAAATCCTCTGGCCCGCGCTGGGACTTCTCATCGCAGCCTCGATAATCCCGCAAGAAAAACGGATTAAATTCACTGTCGCCGGAGCAGGCTGGGCTTTATTTTCCATCCACTGGGCGCTTCAGTGGCAGCACTATATTGAAGTGGGCGACTATGTCAACGTCCTGTTGACCGTGATCGCTTCGATCGGCAGTTTAATACTTGGATTTTTGCTGCTAAAGCGGGACAGGCGCATCATGGGAAACATCAGGGGCGTAAGCACAATAAACTCGATATTCATGGCTACAACCGCATCGGCTTTTGGAGGTCTCTCCTACTTTGCTTTTTCAGAGATAAACCCATTGAACCAGTGGCTGATCACAATGGTAACCGACCAGACCGTCTGGCTTGGTTCGGTTTTCGGTATAGTGATTACAAGGCTTGGCACGAATCTCTTATCCGTCAACGGGCACAGGGTGGAGATCATACTTGCCTGTACGGCTATCGAAAGCATGGCGCTCTTTATAGGGATAATCGCAAGTGCGAATGCATCCTTCAAACGGATGGCGATGGCGTTCCTCGTTTCTGTTCCCATAATATATGGTCTGAACCTGATCCGGAACGTCTTCGTTATTGACGCATATGGGATGGCGTGGTTCGGCGACCCGGAAATGAGTTTTTATATCGCCCATACCATTATCGCAAAAGCCGGTTCACTTGTGGCGCTTTTCCTTATAGCCTACGCCGTTATGAAAATACTTCCTGAGATCATTGACATGATCGACGGCATTATAAATCTGTTCAGGAGTATCTTCAAAAATGCTGGCTAAGGGGTCATTGACCTGGATCGGCGTAGCTATGTTGTTCAGCGTATCAACAGGATATTTTTCAATTGATCCGGGTGGTTCAATAAAGGTAATGCTATCGGTTCTTTTCATTATCGGATCATTGCTGACTTTCTTTTTACTGATATTTTTCCGGGACCCTGAACGGACGCCAGCCGGGGACGAAGATGATGCGGTTTCGCCGGCAGACGGCAGAGTGATATCAAAAAATGACAGGTCGATCGGTATTTTCATGAACGTCCACAACGTACACGTGAACCGTGCTCCCCTTTCAGGAACAGTGATGGAGATCGATTACAGACCCGGAGGTTATATCCCCGCTTCCAAAAAGGATTCTGACGTAAACGAGCGCAACCATGTTAAAATAAATACGGAATACGGGAATATCGAACTGACGCAGATAGCAGGCGTACTTATCCGGCGTATCGTCTCGTACATCAGCGAAGGAAGTGCGGTAAAAAGGGGTGAACGCATCGGCATGATCCGTTTCGGTTCGCGGGTGGATGTTATAATCCCTGAAATTTACGAATTTACGGTCTCTATCGGGGATAAGGTAAAAGCCGGCGAGACAATTATCGCAATGAGGAAAGACAAAAAAGGAAGATAAGAATGGGAGACAATATAATCAGACTAATAAAACCCGCGGACGTCATCACGCTCATTTGTGCGCTCCTGGGTTTCGGTTCCATAATAATGACAGGGAGAGGGCACACCGATGCCGCTCTTATGC
>CABMHZ010000234.1 GCA_902386115.1 uncultured archaeon
AGGATTGGGGGCTTTTACGGGAGGCGTACTTTCGAACCTTAATTTGAAGGATGCTGCGGCTGTGGGAATAGGATTAAATGCAAGAGGTCTGATGGGGCTTATGATGTCAGGGATCGGACTAAAATCCGGATTAATAGATATGAACGTTTATGCAATGCTTGTTACGATGTGCATAATCTCCACATTCATAGCACCGCTGGGATTGAAGAAGATGTTGGGTTGAGATCAACCATTCCCAGAGTATTCTTTATTACATCAACTTCTCAGTTTAGTATTAACCCTAAGAATACAGGTGGCACATCACAAAGTGCCCACTCACCACCTCTTTCATTTCGGGTTCTATCTTTTCGCACCTGTCAAACCTTTTGGGGCATCTGGAATGGAACCTGCAACCCTCCGGGGGGTTGACGGGAGACGGGACTTCTCCCTTAAGGAGTATCCTGCCCTTTTTTCCCGGAAGAGATGACAGGAGCGCTTGAGTATATGGATGCAGGGGATTCTCAAAGATCTCTTTCTTATCAGCGGACTCCACGATTATGCCGAGATACATCACAGCCACCCTGTCAGAGATATACCGTATGACCCAGAGGTCATGGGTTATGTATATTATAGCCATGTTGAATTTTTTGCGAAGTTCGATGAACATGTCAAGTATCAGCGCCTGTATTGTGACGTCAAGGGAGGAGGTGGGCTCATCTGCGATCAGGATAAGGGGCTTGCAGGAAAGAGCCATTGCGATCATCACTCTCTGCTTCATTCCGCCTGAGAACTGGTGCGGGTATTCATGGAATCGGCGCTCAGGCTCCGGGATATCAACGAGCTTCAAAAGCTCATAGACCCTCGCTTTTGCCTCTCCTTTTGTAATACCCTTGTGTGCGGTCATAGCTTCTGCTATCTGTTCACCGATGGTAAAGACCGGATCGAGTGAGGAATGCGGATCCTGGAATATCATGGCGATCTTCTTCCCGCGAATATCCCGCATTTCGCGTAGCGTCAGGTCTAACAGGTTTTTGCCATCGAACATTATCTTTCCTTCAACTATCCTGCCCGGATGTTCCACAAGGCGCAGAAGGGAAAGAGCAGTAACGGTCTTGCCTGAACCTGATTCACCAACGATGCACATTATCTCGCCTTTCCGGACGTCAAAAGAAACATTATCAACAGCCTTTACAATTCCCTTTTTTGTAAAAAAATAGGTGCACAGCCCCGTAACTGAAAGGACTGTACCCAGTTCATTTTCGCTGTCCATTCAATCGCCTCCCGGTTCAAAAGCCTGGCGCAGCCCTTCTCCGAGGAAGTTGAACGCCAGCACAGTGAAAAAGAGCATCATGCCCGGCTCCACGGTAACCCACCACGCGGTCTGGAGGCTCCCCTGTCCTGCGTTGAGTATGTTCCCCCAGCTTGCAACCTGCGGGTCCCCGAGACCTATGAAACTCAGGGCTGCTTCAGCCAGTATCGCACCCGGAATAGAGAGTGTGGCAAGCACGATTATTGAACTCAGGATATTGGGGAGAAGGTGATAAAAGATTATCCGCAGGTGGCTTGCGCCCAGTGCTTTTGAAGCAATAATGAACTCGCGCGTGCGCAGCGACAGGGTTTCGCTCCTCACAAGCCGCGCTGTCCCTGTCCATCCGGTAAGACCGATAGCCAGTATAATAAGCGTGAGGCTTGAACCGAAGAGATATACGATAAGTATGAGAAGGAGCAGGAACGGGAAGGTCATGAAAATATCGGTGGCTCTCATCAGTATGCTGTCCATGGCGCCACCGAAATAGGCTGATGTAATGCCTATCAGGGCGCCGATGATGATGGCGATCCCGGTCGCAAGCAAGCCAACGAGCAGGGAAACACGCGCCCCGGAGATTAGCATCGCAAGCATATCACGCCCCATGCCGTCCGTGCCGAGTGGATGCGCCCAGGAGCCATGCTGCACTGTGGTAACAAAACCTCCGCTTGAAGCGTTGTACATTGATTGCTCCAGCATGAAGCCGGGAGGAGGCATGTTCTTTTCATTGAAATCCACGTGGGTGGGGCTTACTGTAAAGAAGGGACCTGCCGCAGCTAATATTATAAGAAATACGATGAACTCAAGCCCTGCCATCGCAGACCTGTACCTCTTCGTTCGTTCCCAGTAGTATGCCGTCAGTTTCATGGTCTCACTCGTATCTGATCCTCGGGTCAAGGCAGGTGTATGCGATATCTGCAAGGAGGTTGAACAAAAGGGTCAGGAAAGCGCCTATCAGCGTGACAGCCATAACAACGGAATAATCGTCAGCGAACACGGCTTTCAGGGACATCCATCCCAGCCCGGGGATCCCGAAGATTACTTCGGTAATGTAAGCGCCCCCGAACACGATGCCGCTCATATCAAGCATGATTATCGTAATAACAGGCAGCATGGCATTCCGGAAAACATGCTTTCCGATGACCGTGCTTTCAGGCAGCCCTTTAGCTCGCGCCGTCCTGACAAAGTCTTTTCCCATGTTCTCAAGCATGGCGCTCCTCACATACCTGCTGTAACCTGCAACCATACCTGTTCCAAGCGTGAGCACGGGCAGGGTTAGAGCATAGAGGTTTTCAAGGGAGAGCATGGGGAGACTCGTATCGTAATAGGTTTTGAACCAGCCAAGCCTGACTGAGAAAATGAGAATCAGCATAATGCCAAGCCAGAAATGAGGGATGGATATCCCGGCGAATGAGAAGAATGCTGCGATATGGTCTGCCCGGGAGTTCTTTTTTACTGCGGTGAAAATACCAAGGGATATTCCCAGCACTATCGCGAATATTGAACTCAGGAGAACAAGCTGGAATGAATATACCCAGTGGGTCTTTATCAATTCCATCACCGGCATGGAGGTGCCGAAAGACCAGCCCCAGTCTCCGTGCAGCAGCGAGGAGATGTAATTGAAATACTGCTCGTACAGCGGCTTATCCATACCGTATCGCGATTCGATGGCTGCGACGACCTGCGTGACGTTATGCCCGGCGCCGAGGGTTGCTATGTATTTGTCTACCGGGGAATTAGGTCAGAGCCTCATCAGGAAAAAGGCTGCTGTCATCACGCCCCAGGCGATGAGCAGGGCGTGAAGGAGACGTTTTGCAATGTAAGTTCGGAGAGACATGCATCAATAAAATATGTTCATGGGGTATTCAGGTTTTGGGTGCATGAATATTGAATTACCCGAAATACCACTCCTGATAATTATAATTCATATTGATCCCTGGCTCTATCCCTAAAACACCCTTCTTAAAAGCGATATTTGCGGTCGGGAACGTGAAAAAATCAAGCGGCTGGTCTTCAGAAACAAGCTTCGAAAGCTCCGCATAGACCTCTTTTCTTACGTTCTTATCCATTGCATCCTTCGAACGCGCCTTCTTGAACAGGGCATCAACCTGCGGATTGGAGTAGCCATAGATATTCAGACCCCCATCCGAGGTAAAAAATATCTCGCTTCCCGAGGGCTGCAACAGATCGACGAAGTGTCCCGCAAGGATAAGATCCCATGACTCCTCGCTCACCGCCCGCGCGCCGTTGTTGTTCCTTGGCTCCTGGTCGCTGCCGGGGACTTTGTTAATGTAATATTTGCGAAGTTCGGTCTCCCACGGGACAAGCTTGATATCCACTTCGATGCCGATGTCCGCGAGTTCCTGCTTGACAAGGAACGCCGTAGATTCAGCGACGTTGCTTCCGGTATTCGTGACGAGCTTCAGTTTTATCTGTGAACCGTTCTTGTTAATTACCTGAATTTCGTTGTTCTTCCTCGCACCGTATCCTGCCTCAACCAGCCTCTCTTTTGCTTTGTTCTTATCGTAAAGAGCGCCGGCGCCAAGCTTCAGAAGCCCGGTTTCATCGTACCAGGGCGATGTTTTCGGGATAAAGCTGTATGCAGGTTCGCCAAAACCAAGTCTCACCTGCTGGATTATTTTTTCCTTGCTGATTGCCATCGAAAGCGCCTGCCTTACGTTCTTGTTCCGAAGACCTTCCCATCCGTTATCCCTCATGTTGTACTGCATCATCTGGTACTGGCTTGTCGGAACTGTGAAAACCTGAACTGAAGGCATTTCCTTGAATTTCTTAACCTGCTCGGGCTCAATAGCTGTGGAACTAATATCCCCGGCTTCCATTGCAGCATGACGAGCCTCGGATGTCCCGAATATTTTGATAGTATATTCATCAAAATACGGCTCACCATTTACCCTGCCACCGTAATAATCCGGGTTGCGCTCCATCACTATCTTATCATTCCTGATCCATTCCTTATAGCGATATGGACCAAGATTTCCGGTGTAAGAGAGATCATTGAGTTCAGGCGCCTGGGTAAATCCCTTGACATCACCCTCATATCTGGATGCTATGTGTTTCGGGTACACATTGAGATCGGTCACTGTATACAGGAATTCGGGGTTTACTGTCTTGCGGTGGATTGTGAACGTGGTCTCATTATCGACTTTTGGCTCAACGAAAACGCTCTTGCCTTCCACATCTTCCTTCCAGTCACCTGCATAGCTGTATGCCATCCAGTCCGCGAACATGAGATTCTTCATCGTATAAACAAAATCTTCAGAAGTCACAGGCTTTCCATCGCTCCATTCAAGGTCATCCCGCAGGGTAACGGTATACGCAAGCCCGTCCTGAGATACCTCGATATCTTTTTTCATCCAGCGCAATACTGTATTGAAATTATTATCGTAAGCTATTAAGCCGTCAAGGGTAAGCCCTATGTAACCTAAAGAAGTGGCATCCGCAACAAGGATCCAGTTAAGGGTTTCCGCATCCGCGCCTGACGCGCCTTCGATGAACTTGCCGCCCGCCTTAGGCGCACCCGATGTCGTATTCACTGATTGGTTCACGCCCTCTGATGCCCTCTCAAGACATCCCGAAAGCCCTATTCCCGCGGACAGGAGCGCCGCCCTGCCGCACATTCCAACGAACCGCCGCCTGCTGAGTCTCCAGTTGTTGATAATAATTCCTCCCTATCGCTTTGATAGATTTTATTTCATGAATGTGAGCATGGGGTAGATAAAACTCGCGGCATGGTGATAAAAAATCAACGGCTAACCCAATTTATTGCTCAATTTTCACAGGGCAAAATCTCTTTTATATTTCTTCCGGGGCTCTGGGTTTTGTGCGGATGGCGGTCATTAATGATATAATTGATTTTGAGACTGTATGAGGATTTCGTAATATTATTTTTCCAATTTTTCTTTCAGAACAGTTATAGTTTTGATTGCAAGTTCCCTCATTTTTGCATCGTTTCTTTCAACAAAGTCAGGTGGAACGAAAAATCCCTTGTATGCGATTTTATTTCGTGTCTGCCTCAGGTTATCCGCAAGCAAAATTTCCGCATCTGAAAATTGCGGAAAGAATTCCCTTAAATACGCTATCAACACTTCATGGCTCAATGTTTTGTATCCCCTCTATTGACATCAAAGCCGTCAGCGCTTCCTTTATAATTTCATAATAGTCCTCTACGACGAGGGAGGCAAATTCGCGCCTGCCTTTGAGTTCCTCCAGTGCTTTCATTCTGACTTCAATCATACGAAGTATAGCGGAAGCCATCTGCCGATCAGGCTTGATTTTTCGGACTTCTTCCTGCAATTCATTCCATAACTTCATTCAAACACCGTAAGATAACCATATACCACTATGCCATTGATGATGTTGTTTAATAATTCTTTCGGAATTTCTGAAACATTCCCTTCAAAGTGAAGTGATATTTTCCTTTTGAGTGAAGACTCAAATTTTTTCAGGTTAACTTCTTTTTCTTTTGCAACCAACAGCAAGTCCACGTCGCTTGTTTCTATATCCTCACCGCGAGCGCACGAGCCGAAAAGGACTATTGTGTCGGGCATTAATTCGTTAGTAAGAAAATCAACAAGACCGGATTCATGTATTCTGAGCAAAATATCGTTTCTCCTGTATACCCTGAACAGGTCATTTTTTTCAGAAACATAGCTCTCATAGACTCCTCTTTTCTCTTTTTTGATAAAGCCCTTTTTTTCAAGTTTCTTAACGTGGTTTATCACAGAAGGCATTCCGAGTTTGAGAATCCTTGATATCTCCCTGAGTTGAAAGAACCTTGTTGGCTGGTCAAAAAATAGCGTGAGGACGCGATAGGTGGTATATTCTTGTAGCATATGATACAATTTTGTATCAATTAAAGTCGTTCAGCCCAGATTTCAATGGTTTTATGATTTATACCGTACTTTTTAATAAAATCAAGCATTTTCTCCTTTTGTTCGGCGGGAACTGCGATGACGCTTCGCTTTATCTTTTTACCAGATAATTCTTCCAAAAAGCCTTTAGATTCAATTAATTTTTCTCCAACCTTCTGACGGTAACCATAGAGTTTTCTCCAAATCTTAATTTTCCTGCTTCTTTCCATTTTGCGAAAGTCAAGGACAAAGAGGATGTGATATTTTGCGTCCTTCGGCATTCTTTCATATTTCCCGTAAAGAAGAATGCCGCATGTGATAATACTTCTGTAAAGTTCCCAGCGTTCAAGTTCCCCGGTTTTTACGGAAATGGAATTATTCAATCCCTGAAGCTTCCATTTTTCCTGTGTTTCTGATTTTTCAAAGGTAGAAAGCAGTTTTGTCAGCTTGTTTTTGATTGCCCTGCCTTTTCCCGTGTCTACAAATATATCTATGTCGCTTTCGCTGTCAAAATCCCCGCGCGCCACGGAACCAAAAAGTATTATGTTTTTTATGTCCTCAGCTATCCCTGATTTTAACAAAAAGGAGGAGAAATCCATTGCATAGGCTATAAGTTTGTATCTATTCATCCATCATACCCTTAAGAATGCTCTCAATTTCGTTAAATATGAGAATTATTTCTTTTATGTTTTCTTTTGGTTTCGGCGCGCCATAGGCAAGAGTTTCGCTTGTATTTTCAAGAGCAACCATCTTTTTCAGTATCATGTTTTTTTTATCAAAATCAGGCAGTTTCTCCGAGACTTTTTCAGACTTGAACCACCTGTGGTTTAGCTGGAACCCCTCATCAACAAGCTTTTTCCTGTGTAGGTATGCGGAAAGAAGCTCAACCATTGCGCGGGAGGCGTTGAGTGCCACAGTCCTTTGCGATTTTTCCAGACCTCGGATCTCAAGCGCCCACATGAATATGTTGTCCCTGTATTCCTGATACGCTTTCAAGTGGTCTTCTTCTTTCATGTCTGCTGTTATGTGACCAAGTATATTTATAATTTTGTGACCATGTCACATATGTGACATAGTATATAATATTTATGTGACCATGTCGCATATGAAAGGCGTTCTAAGTTAATTTTACGAGATGCTTTGCACAATAAAACCATCGACTTTTCGACAGGATTTACAGGATCAACTGGATTAACTTTGATATTTATATAACATAATAAATAACTTTTGCCACCATCTATTTTCCTTTCCTCACCCTCTCCACTTCCTCCTTCCCCGGAATCCTCAGGACAAAGCACCCGTGGCACGGCTTGGTATATGGCAGGATAACATCGTCCCCTTCAACAGCTACAGGGATCGGAGGGACTCCAATTATATAAGAATCAAATATCCTGTATCCTGCGGGCACATAATAAACCTCCTTAAAATTCTTTTTTATGAAATCCGCGCACTCCCTGAAAGAGCTGTTGGGCAGCAGTATCTCATAATTCATTTCGTCAATACAGCCCATGACTTCACCCCGTCGATTTGCGCACGCAGCGGCATGGGATTATGCACAGCCTTTGATGCGATGATAATCGAGCCTGCGCTACCCTCAATTAGTGGTTCTATCTCCTTCCCGAAAATAACAGCCACGGTCTTAGCCTTCGAGAGCGATTTCACGGTAGCAAGATATGATATCCCGCTGTCGCTGTGAATGAATACGAAGCACAGGTCAAAATCCATCTTCTTTTCGGCAAGAGCGCCGATGCACCTGTCAAGGTCCATTACCTTTTTGATATAATGTTTTTCAGGGTCTGAGTTAAGCAGGAGGCTGATAGCCGCTTTATTCCCCGCAGCCGTTACCTCAAAACCCTCGCCGTTCAATTTATTCGCAATGTACAATGCAACCGCAGTCTGCACGGGAAGTTCGGGGCAACCCATCATAAGAAGCGCTTTCATGTTGTATTCATCTCCTTTGATCTCATATAATATTTCATGCGCTGGCTCAGGACGCAGCCGCCATCCCTTACACCACCTATCGGATTTTTCGGAACACCCATCGAATTCATGCACCGCGCCATCACAGCAGCGCCGCGCGCAAGCCCGTCATCCACGAAAACCACATGGTCTCGCGGGTCTTTGAAAATTTTGAGGTTTTCAATGTGTTTCAGTATAAGATACGGCTTGCATCCTGTAATGGCAGCCCTGCCCGTCAGCCCGACGGATGTTTTTTCAGAAATGAGCTTGTTTTGAAAGGCAAGCCCGACAAGTCTGTCAACCATCATTGCAGAAACAAGATCAAGTGTGGCGAACATAGTTTTCAGACCATGCCTGGAATATATCTCCGCGCCGATATCGGTCAGTTCAGGCATAAGGCTTCCGTTCGTGCCAACATCGCACCCGATGAGCGTGACACCGATATCCTTTGCGGCTGATGGATCCACGGGTACACTTCCATACCTGTCCCTGTCATCAGGCACGAGTTCTATAGATATCCTTTCATGAATAGCCTTTGCGTATTTCTCGATTGTGCCCCCTTTTGTCAGCCATATCAAGCGCTCTTTGTTATTTTTGAACAGGTCAAGCGCAGCGCCGTATCTCCTGTCCACTAACCCTGTGCCTTTTATCACAGCGTCGGGAATGGCGCCGGCGTATCCGCAGAGGTTGCCCATGGTCAGTGCGTATGGTATATCGCTATTGGTGATCCGACCTTTGAGCGTGGTACCGAAGTCCATTGAGAACACAGGGTTCCGGTAGTCCATGCCAGCCCATTTTGCACCTTCCTTGATCCCGGCGGTCGAAAGCTCTCCTTCCATTTCGTTCGCAACAATTTCCACACCCGAGGAGCCAATGGGAGGAAGCACACCGCCTACAGCTCCGGTAAATACGATCTTGTCGATAAGGGTATGATCCCTGAACCTTTCCGGGACATTATCAATTGACATTGCAGGCACCATCTTTTTAGGCGGAATGCCAGCAAGAAGACAGCCATCAGCCAGCGCTTTTATGAATTCACCTACTTCATGCGGGGACGAGAATCCCGCGACCACTCCAGTCGATCTGACCGCAAAATCAAGGTCAGTGGTTATATCGAGGTTAACTGCTTCATGCGCCTCGATGAGCGTATCGCGAACCAGTTCGGCAATGGATTCACGCGTCAGCGATACACCATTCAGCGTAGAGCCGAATATCCTCTCATCCGGTTTTGGCTTCCTGACGTCCCTTGTCATCTTAACTGTCTTGTTCAAAAGCCGCGTCTTTCCGTCTTTCATGTTCGTGGCTGTCAGGATGCACTTGGTAGTGGTATTCCCGACTTCAACGGATGCCACTATAAAGAACTGGGTGACCTCACCGGTCCTGGGGTCGCCTTTGAGTTCGGCAGGTCGGATAATCTGGCTTTCCGCTATTTTTGGTTTGGTTCCGAAAAGGCAGCCCAGCATTAAATTAACAGGATTTGTCATATATTCTATGGTTTTTAGGAGAATTGTCAAAGCCAATACTTTAATGTGTTCATCATTTGTTCAACTTCCACTGGATGCGTCGAAGTACACCCCTCAGGGTTTGCACTTCGCGTCCTGTCAGTTCAGCCCGTCCAAGTATCCGACGCAGCATAAGCTTTGTCTTGTTTTCTTTGTGCTCCTTGTACTCTATATCATTGAGCACTTCATCAATGTGTTCGTATAACAGATCCAGGTCAAAATGGTCTGCAAGATATGTTGTTCCCCCCCTTGTATCGCTCAGTTCATACAGTACTACTGAAACTGCATGTGAGAGGTTCATGCTAGGATATTCAGGGCTTGTGGGGATATTCACGATGACGTCGCACATCTCAAGGTCATCGTTGGAAAGTCCGTGGTCTTCTTTTCCGAAAACAAGCGAGATAATGCCGCCTGCTCCTGTGAGTTTTTCTTTGAGCCTGCCAGGTGCCAGGGCAGGCAGTCGCATGTGTTTGTTATCGGTCTTTCCGGGATTTCCCGTCATGCCCACGACAATATTCGATCCCATTACTGCATCCCGGAGAGAGAATTCGATCCTTGCGTTCTCTATTATGTCGTATGCATGGACAGCCATTACCCGTGCCTTAACGTCAAGTTCGCACGGGGAAACGAGCACAAGTTCGGGAAAGCCGAAGTTCTTCATCACACGGGCTACTGAGCCCACGTTTCCGCTGTATAACGGTTCGATGAGGATTACACGAAATGACAGGGGCATTCTCTCTAATGTAACTTCACTATTTTCACTTTTAGTTTTCAAGATAGTCGAGGCGATAAGGTTTTTTGGACTCATTTATGTTTCCATGTTGTTCATTTTCAACACACTCACGAAGATCCAAAACATCCTATCCGCAACTCTTATATAGTATAGTGTGGTTGTTGGGGAAGCCCGGCAACCGAGTTGCCAGGACATATGTAATGAGGAAAAATCGGGAAAATCCTGGTTTTTTACAGTATATAAATAATGAACTCCCGTATAAAAACATATGCGAGGGAAAGCGTTATATACGATAAATTACAAATAGAAGACTTCCTGCGTGGTAAAACACGAAGGAACGTTGTGTTGAAAAATGCAACAATTCTTAATCACCACCTTACTCATGGTAAATATTTGGCGTCGGCCCAGATCATAGGTAGAACCTGAACATGAAGGGCTGTCTTCCAACCATGATACATCAAATGGAGACTTGAAACGGAGTTTCTCGTCTGACGTTGACATGACAGTTCGATTAATTCCAATCGAGAGATGGGAATTAACAAGGAACTATTGTACCTTATATAATAGTTCCTCCTAAAATTCCGATAGTCAAAGCTTCGTATAACAAATACGTGGACTAACTTAAAACTTCAAACGTGTGCAGATATTCAACGAGATATCAAACAATTCTGGTTGATCCTGCCAGAGGTTACTGCTATCGGGGTCCGATTAAGCCATGCGAGTTGAGAGGGGTAAGCCCTCGGCATACTGCTCAGTAACACGCGGACAACCTGCCCTTGGGTCTGGGATAACCCCGGGAAACTGGGACTAATACCGGATAGATCAGAGATACTGGAATGTTCTCTGGTCCAAAACTCCGGTGCCCAAGGATGGGTCTGCGGCCTATCAGGTAGTAGTGGGTGTAACGTACCTACTAGCCAGCGACGGGTAAGGGTTGTGAGAGCAAGATCCCTGAGATGGATTCTGAGACATGAATCCAGGCCCTACGGGGTGCAGCAGGCGCGAAAACTTTACACTGCGGGAAACCGCGATAAGG
>CABMHZ010000235.1 GCA_902386115.1 uncultured archaeon
TCAAGATAATGCTGTTTGTATACCGCTTATATCCACGCATGCTCAAGGTGTATTTATAAATTCCAGGTACAACATTGAAAACCGCTTTTCCTGCTACATCTGTCTTCTTTTTAATCCCATTCATTACAACTGATGCACCCTGAATAGGAGAAGCTGCTGAGTTGGTTACCACAAAGGTCACATTAAATTTCTGCACTGGCGCAGATACTGTTGCAGTTGCGGTTCCGGTAATAGTTCCGCTACCACTGCCGCCACCTGTTGCGGTTATGGTGGCAGTTCCCTGTCCAACTGCTGTGAACACACCAGTAATTGAGTTGATCGTGCCCACAGCTGTTTTGCTGCTCGTCCATGTTACGGGTGCGATGATCAGGTTGCCGAATGGGTCGAGCGTAGCCGCTGAATAGGTCTGACTGCCACCCACGGTCAGGGATGCTGTTGTGGGTGTTATTGTTATTGCTGCAAGCGGGGGTCCGATTTTTATCAATGCCGCGCTGGTACCGCCTCCGGCAACGTCGCCGTGGTTTGGTTGATTTGCAAACGCAGTCCCATAAGGGGTAAATGAATATGTTGGCGTATGACAATCATATTGGCATGAGGTAGGCCCGCCATATATTGATTGCAGCACTCCATAGTATTCAGAGTGTGCCGAAACTCCTGGCACGACTAATAGAGCTATTGTTAAAAACAATAACCCCACACTGATTTTTTTGCTATTCATATATTTTGTCTCCGTTTTGTTTTAGATTCTCTGCGAGATTGAATGGGAAAAATCACCCATGCGAACTAAAGTTCATTTACAATCTGAGAAGATTATCAAACGTTCGTATGCCAGCGATTGATATAAATATATCGAGAGTTTTAACAGTTTTTAAGGTTCTAAAAGATATTATATGGCGCAATATAGTATATTTAAGTTTTTAATTGTTTAATAACGTATATTTTGACATGAAAACGTTTTTAGGAGATCACCTAAAGAAAAAATAAGAGTAATCAAAATCCGTATTCTATCAACCTTTCATTTCATCTTCAAAACTACCTTACCTCTTGGATGCCCTGTTTGCAAAAACTCAAGTGCCTCCCTTGCCTGCTCAAGAGGAAATGTCTTATCAATGTGCACTTTGATAATGCGTTTCTCTGCGAGTTCAGCCACCTTTTTCAGTCGTTCACTGTTCACCTGTGTGAATTGTCCTATGGCATTCACGCCGTATTGTTTCATGAGTTCAGGATTGGGCTGCGCTAACATGGAAACTATTATTCCGCCTTTCCTGAGTACTTTGTATGATTTTTCGTACGTCTCGCCCCCCGCAGTGTCAAATACCGCATCATAGTTGTGTACCAGGTCATCAAATGACTGGTTTTTATAATCTGTAGCTTCATCTGCGCCCAGTTCCCTGACATACTGTAAATCTCTCGCGCTTGCAGTTGTTGCCACATATGCTCCCAAATGCCTGGCGAGCTGGATGGCGACCGTCCCGATACCGCCTGCACCGCCGTGGATGAGGATCTTCTTTCCCCTGGAAAGCCCGATGTGATCAACGAGCGCCTGCCAGGCGCTTACCCCTGTAAGCGGTAAAGCTGCGGCTTCAACATGACTGATGTTCTTTGGTTTTCGCACCGTGACTGATACGTCTGCCGAAGCAAATTCCGCAAATGAACCTGACCCGCCTCGTAATGTGCCAGCCTGCCCGAAAACCTCATCGCCTTTTTTGAAACCGGAAACCCCTGCACCGACTTCCATTACTACGCCTGAAAAATCCCCGCCCAGTGTTGAAGGGAATTTCAAAGGCACATTCTTCGCCATATACCCTTCGCGGATCTTCCAATCTACTGGGTTAACCCCCGCTGCATACACCTCGACAAGAAGATGCCCTTCCGAGACATTTGGCTTCGGAGCATTATTATTGATCTCGACTACCTCGCTGCCGCCGTATTTATTAATTTGTGCCGCTTTCATATTTCATCCTTTACACTTAATCACATTCCGGCTGCCTTTGCAGCTTCTTCCATCTCTTTCCTGGAAAGATCCTTTATGTGCGTAGCCACTGACCACCTGTAACCGAAGGGATCCATGAAACCACCGGCGCGGTCACCCCAGAATTGGTCCGGGAACTCATCCGATAACATCAATATCGAATCTCCGATCTCAATTTCAGCATGCGCAATAGTTTTACCACCGGAGCCGTAAATGATACCGCGAACCTTTGCACCAAATGCCTTTTTGTAATATACTTAATTGCCTCTGCTGCATCGCTCACAACAAGACTTGCCGTGAGCGTATGGAAACCTTCCGGAATAGCTTTGACTTTTCCTTTCATATTAACCTCCTGTACTTTCCCTGATTAAATCTTGAGTTTCATCCTATAAATAGTTTAGGCGCAATCTCGATTTGTAAAATCCTGAAAAAAAAATTATTATTGGGACTATATCTGCGCTACTGTGAAACAAGCCCTCCGTCCACGACCATCGGATGCCCCATGACGAACGATGCCGCATCCGAGCACAGCCAAACCACAGCCTCAGCTATCTCTTCCGCTGTCCCCAATCTTCCTGCCGGTTCAATTGCAGTAAACTGCGCTTCAATCTCTTTTTTTCCGCCTGTGACCCTTTCAACCATCGGGGTGCGGATAACACCGGGGCACACAGCGTTAATGCGAATACCCCTGGCAGCATACTCCAGCGCAGCAGCACGAGTAAGCTGATTTATGCCGCCCTTGGATGCACAGTAGGCAGGCATGTCCCGGAAACCGACAAGCCCCGCCACAGACGATGTATTGACGATGGCTCCGCCTCCCTGCCTGAGCATCCGGGGGATCTCGTACTTCATGCACAGCCACACGCCTTTGAGATTGATGCCGATAACTCGGTCCCAGTTCTCCTCTGTGCAGTCAACCGTAGATGCGCTGGCTCCCTCGATGCCTGCGTTATTGTGAGCAAGGTCCAATCTGCCGTAAGTTCTGACTGCTGCGCTGACCAATTTCTCAACATCGGCAGCTTTTGATACGTCGGTTTTAACGAATATGGCTTCCCGACCTGTATCTTTGATCA
>CABMHZ010000236.1 GCA_902386115.1 uncultured archaeon
CCGACCCATTCTCCTTCATTTCGCCTGTCCCTTATCTCTCGTGCGATGACCAGGGCTTTTTCATAATTTTCAATCGCTTTATCGACCTGCCCAAGATCGCTGTAAGCTAAGCCGAGATTTCCGAGCCATGAGCCTTCTCCCCATCGGTCGTTATTTTCCCTCGCGATGCCAAGCGCCTGTTCATAGTACTTTATAGCTTTATGATATTCACCTACATTCCTGTAAGCAGTGCCGAGATTTCCTGAACTTCTTTCCATCAGGTCAGGATCGGTGAGCTTCCCCTCCAAGAGTTCATGCATATCCATGACTATCTTATATTCTCCCCATAGCAGCAGGTAATCAAAATCGATCTCAAGAAGCACATTTGCAGCAGTTCCATAATCCCGTGCCGCAAAGCGAAGATCGAACTCAGCAAGCTGCGGAGCAAGATCATCCTTCGATTTCCAGTCTTTTTGATCCAGCCTCACCTGTTTGAAATATTCTGCCCCCCTGAAAAGAAGCGTAAACTGTGTGTAAAGCCTCCCGTTTTCCCGATCCTCTGCATTACCGGGAGGTACGCGCGAAAGGGTATAGGCACGGTCAACAGGATGAAGATAATAGCGTCCTTCTTCTTTTCTCACAAAATGCGTATTCAGGAGACTGCCAAGAACAGGCGCGCTGTCGATGCCGGGTAATACCGGGGCAAGCATAAAATCAACCGCAGCAGGAGTCACGGGGCGCCCATAGACAGAAAGGGCTTCCATCACGCGCTGCGAGGCATTATCAAGACGGCTGAACGCTTCGCCGACAAGAACCTGTATAACACGCTCGTGCAGCATCTTTTTTGTATCTTTGAGTATATCGGGAAGCGATTGATTGCGGTCAGTTGCAAGGATCGCAAAAAGATGCTCAAGCGCCCTCGGATTTCCCTGCGTGCGATCCCGCGCTTCAGAAAGATGTTTCATGGGAGCATCCTTCAATCCCACCCTGCCGTCAGAATCCATCTCTTTGAGGATGTTCTCAGCATAGGGAGATTCCAGTCCTTTATCAAGATCAAGAGGCTTTTGCCTCTCGGGATGCACAAATGCAATATTTTTCGGGGCGTCGCGCGTTGTGATGATGACTTTCACGCCATGCTGGGGCAAATTCAGTATGGCACAGAGAGCCTCTTCAAGTGCGGAATCCTTTATACTTCCTGACGCCTGATCAATAAAGTTCTCAAAATTATCAAGCAGGAGTATGATGCGTCCGCCCGAAAAATTTCCAAGAAGAACCTGCATTTTTTCCAGCGTGCTCGCTTTTGGATTTTTATAATAGTCTTCCAGGTTCTTTGCGATATCATCAGGTAAAAGTTTGCAAAGATCTGCAAATATGTTGGGCTCCGAGACCTTATGAGGTTCATGTTCACCCAGGTATACTATGCCGTCAACATCCATCTCGCCGCTATTATCAGGTAGCTTCCCGTTCTCAAGGGATTTCAGCAGCCTGCATACCATAGCTGTCTTACCCATACCTCCGCGCCCGACAACCGTCATTATACGCTGCGCATCGCTTTTCAGGAAATCCACGATCATTTTTGTTTCAACCGTCCTGTCCTGGAAATAATCAGGAGCAGCTCCCGGCGCTGGATTGATGAACTTTGTCCGCGTGATCCCGGATACAGGTCTCACAGGTTTCCGCTCCTGTTCCTGCGCGTTCTTTATGCTTTCTTCCACCTGTTTTTTTACGCCCTGCGGGTCAGCGATTATCCGCTCTTGGTTCTCTATGTTTTTTTCAAGCTGTTCGATATCTTTCTTGATTCTATCCTGCTGATCAGCCGCCGCGCGGGAAAGATCGCGCTTTGCATCTTCCAGCCTGTCTTTTAGCGATTGGAGTTCTCCTTCAGGCGAGGCAAGCCAGCTTATGTGATTTCGAAGTTTAGCCAACCCTATAGCAAAATCTGATGTAAAATCGATATATTGCCTGCTTCCCAGGCGGAATGGCATCTCAACCTCCTGATGAAACAGTATCGGGATCACAGGTTTCTTATAACTGAGAGCGCGTGTCCATTCATTCTTGCAAACAGACTGGGGCATGACGCTGTCTTTTGTCATGACAAAAATCATGCTCCTGCATGTTCTTATGCCCTGGACGATCTCCTCATCCCAATCCCGCCCTGGCTTGATCTCACGCTTATCAAGCCATGCAGGTATCGAAGGCGGTCCTTCCTTCAGGGCGTCGCATAATTTGATCGCAAAATCAAACGCGTCTGCTGATGAATAGCTGATGAAATGATAATCTGTCATTCTATTGATCCCACCTGTAAAGATTTATCATAACCACTGCAACACCTTTTTCCAGTGTATTCGTATTTCGATATGCTGAACCTCTATTTATTCTTTTGCAGTTATGATTGTCTCGAAATCACATCCGAAAGGGATAATCCTGCGCCTGATGAACTCAATTCCCAGGATTTATTTGTGCATGTGTAAAATCTAAAAGGATATCTTCAAGCTGTTTTTTATCCGAATACGACTTTGCAGTTACAAACCCGGTCGTATTCCCGAGTACCATTGCTGATGCCTTAGCCCCGGTTTCATACAGGCACAGGACAGGTTTCTTATGCTTTACTGCATGGCATATCTCGTATCCCACGCCAATTGACGGGATTGTGATTTCCGCCACAACGCAATCGCTTTCTTCAATCCAGTTCGCATCTTTTTCATATATCTCCTTCTCTGTCATTCTGGCTTCCACTTTTTCAAGCCCTTCTGCGGCAACGTGCTCGCTTATCACTGTGAAATTCCTGGATTTCAGGAAGCGGATGATGTACCGGTAAGTGGGTATCAACTGGCGCCCGCCACGGATCGAACCTGCGAAGAATATCTTCATAACACACCTCTGAAATAATGACCTTTTGTATATTCGCCAAAATCACTGCATTTCATCCTGGCACCACCCTTATCAATAGCTTCCCTGTAAGCCCTCGTTATTCTTTCCGTTGTTTCCCTGTCATATGTTTTTGCTTCTATCCTCAGGCAATCAACCCCTGCTTTGATCAAATCAGGAACATCTTCAAGCATGCATAGCTCGCGTGAGTTCAGGATATATGTTCTTCCCTGCAAGTCGGTTTTTACAGGAAAAATAAATCCCTTCTCATCTTTCAGGTAGACATCGCCTGCTCCTTTTGGGAAAAGTCCTCTGGCAAGGTCATGCTCTGAGACCATGAGCGGAAAGTTGCCGTGCACGATGCATTCTGTTGAGCCATAAGGTGCCAGGTCTCTGATTTCTTTCATCGTGAGTTCAGGTGAAAGGGTTACCCTCTGACAGTATCTTAAAAGATGTTCCATCGTCAGCCTGTTGAAGATATTAAAGGGATAGTCAAGTACTATCGGAGTCATGGAATCCTGGTTGCGCAGGTGATATAAGACTCCGGGATTAGAAACGAGGAAACCATCGGGCGACAAATCACTTTGCGAACTTTGCGTTCTTTGTGGTGAAAAAAAGTCCGGCAATTCATTCATATTTTTAATTATTCGCGGCATGATAATGAAAACAATTACTCCTTTTTTCCTTCCAAATTCAATTGCGTGACGGTACTCCTCATTTTCAATTAATCTGCGTTTATCAATGCCGAAACCCTGCGGGTTCTCGACTCCGCGCACACGTATGCCCCGCAGGGCATACGTGGACACGCCCTCCAGAGGCGTGACTCTGGGCGCTTTCATCTGCGGTTTTTTATTACCATCATTAAAGGCTTCATCACCAATGTAAACCACATTCGCGCCGCCGTCAACCGCAGCCTTAAACGATTCAATGGAGCCTGTATTTACAGATAATATCGGTTTACCGGATTTAACGACCTTCTGTCCCGGCGAAATGATCGGTCTGCTGCATTGCCTTTTCCATTTTTGAGCGCGCTTCTGTAAAAGTCTTTCAATCCCAACCCTCCGAAGAGAGTTTATTTCGGAAACAGGTATGAAAATGTTCTCATCCATTTCAACATTGATCTCCTGCGCCTCAAAAATTGTGTTCCCGAGCTTTTTTAACTGCTCTCTTACTGCATTCTTTGAAACTGGATGGCTCTGTGCAATGCTGGCGTTCCCGCCCAGGACATTAATTTCATTTTCGCTATCGCTGATACGGAGTTCAACCGGCTCCCCACCAAAGGCTCTGAAAGACATTTTTACCGGAATGACCCTGGCTTTTTTAACCTCAAGCGAAGTCATAAGTAAAGAGTCGTATGTCTTAAAAACGGGTTCTCCAATTTCGACCTCAAACTCCACAGGCACTTTAACAGTGGAACCCTGCCCCGCAACTTTTACCATCTTATTACCTGCAAACATGGTTTTTATCGTAACACCCATTTCCCTGACACCCATCCCGATACCGTCTCCCGTCCTTAGTTCGGCTTTGAGATATATCGATACCATCCTTTTGCGCGGCTCGTAATCAACTACTTTTCCAAGTGCTGTCCCGCGGTTATGCGGATATTTACGGCTCATCAACTCACTGCCCGGATTCCCGAAGAAATATCCTGTCGTGAATCCCCGGTTGAAAAGCTGGCGAAGCGTATGTTTTTCCTCATCAGTTACCCGGAACCCGGATGGCGCCTCAATAAACCTGTCAATAAGCCTGCGATAAACCCTCACAACGCCTGCAACATACTCCGGGCGCTTCATTCTCCCTTCGATTTTAAAAGAATCGATGCCTGCCCCGACAAGTTCAGGAATGTGTTCGCTCATATTGAGGTCTTTCGGGCTGAGAAGATAACCTTCAACATCGCCTGACCTGTATTTCTTCCTGCACGGCTGGGCGCAGTACCCCCGGTTCCCGCTCCTGCCGCCTATCATGCTGCTCAGGAAGCACTGACCTGAATATGAAAAGCACAGGGCGCCGTGGATGAATGTCTCGATTTCTATGCCGGTTTCCGATTTTATCCGCTTTATTTCATCAAGCGACATCTCGCGCGCCACAACAACGCGCTTCACGCCCATTTCCTGAAGGAACTTCACGCCCTGCGCATTATGAATTGTCATCTGGGTGCTGGCGTGGACAGGGAGAGCGGGAAGCTGTTCGCGCGATAAATTGAGAATCCCCAGATCCTGCACAATGACCGCATCTGCTCCGGCGTTGCAAAGGAACCTGAGATAGTCGGCTGCTTCATCAAGCTCGGAATCCTTGATAAGCGTGTTCACTGTCACATACGCCCGCACGCCTCTTCCATGCGCATAATCGATAGCCCATTCAAGCTGCCCGCGGTCGAAATTCGCGGCGTACTGGCGCGCGGAAAAAAGCGTTCCACCGAAATATACGGCGTCAGCGCCGTTCTCGACTGCTGCGATGAGGGATTCTTTGCTGCCGGCAGGGGCGAGAAGTTCAGGGATGGTCACGGAACTAACCTTCATTCTTAACTATCGTGATCTTTTCCATAGTTCATCCACCCATGACCATCGCAACCGAGCGTCCCATATAAACGCCAATGATACTTAATCCTACATTGAGCATGATGTTAACGCATCCCATCCAGAAATCATTCGTGTTGAAAAATTCCAGGGTCTCAAATGAGAATGTTGACATTGTGGTAAATGCCCCCAACACCCCGATCGCCATGAAATTCCTCATATCCGGAGAAATATAGCCTGAATAGAAGCTGTAGAACAGAATGAACCCGAGAAAAAAAGAACCCACAACGTTAACAAGAAGAGTTCCGTAAGGAAAATCCTCTTTTGTAAAGATGCCCGATACATAATAACGCATAACAGCTCCCAGGAATCCACCTGCTCCTATGATAAGGAACATCTTATATTTAATAAGAAAATCAATCTCATTCATACTGGCTCTTTAATTTCAGCAATTGCAACGATATTTCTATTTCCATAAAACTTTAAATTATGGGCTGATTTCATTTAGGCGCCTATAAATCTTTTTCAGCATATAATCTTTAACAACTTCTGCGACGACATCGTCATCCATAATCTTTGCAAAAATTTCCTTATTTTGCTCCATTCTGTCTATCAGTTTGTTTATGAAAACGTCTTGAAATCCATATTTGAAATTATCAATTGTATTGGTTTTCGCTTGTTTTGATAGAGTTTCATCTGATACAAGTTCTTCTTCTATCTGGTCAAAAAATAATTTATCGGCATCTGTAATTGGTTTCCCAAACCTCTCATTGAACACATTAATGATTTCAGAAAGTGCTGAAAATTCCTCTTTTTCTTTTTTTGTTCCAACTTCTGTGGGTGGTTTAAGTTTATATTCTCCACCCTTTTCAAGTGTAATACTTCCTTCGCTAATTTTCTGAAGTCTGTAATATTCCAAAGCAACTTCATCGTTCAATTTTAATTTTTCTGATATTCCTTTTTTAGGAAGCTTGTTGAATAGCAAACGCCCATAAGCATAAAGTTTTTCCAATTCAGCATCTTGAAAAGGCATAATTTGCGACAGGAAAGAATACAGACGCAAATAAACAGTTAAGGTATGTTTAAAATCTTCTTGAACTTCTTCTTTTCCTATGGCTTTATAGCGATCAACAGCAGGGTCAATGTAAGAATTTAATTGAGCGGACTCCTTGCCAGTATAAGAACCTGTTTTTTTGAAAAATACATTGCAGAAAGCATCAATTTCTGATTGCCAGAAGATTTGAGTGGCTTCTAATTTTAATTTTAAATCGTAAAGCTGGTTTGGATTGGTATTTTCCTCAAGAGTTGTTTGCTCATAATACGGTTGGAAAGAATCTAAAATTTCCTGCGTATCATTAACGAAATCAAGAATAAAGGTATCCTCTTTCCCTGGATATATTCTATTCAAACGTGAAAGTGTCTGGACCGCTTTTACGCCTGATAGTTTTTTATCAACATACATTGTATGAAGCAAAGGCTGGTCAAATCCCGTCTGGTATTTGTCTGCGACCAATAGCAGTTGATATTCCATAGTATTAAATTTATCAGGGAGTTCCTTTTCACCAAAACCATTTATTTCGGATTCCCTGTGAAGTATTCCAAACTCATCCTTGAAAGCTGAAAAAGCAACGAGAGTCCTTATTTCAGAATATCCTTTTTCTTTTATATATCTATCAAATTCCTCTTTATACTTTATAACGTGAGGGCGTGATGCTGTAACTACCATTGCTTTGGCTTTTCCACCAATTTTTTCTCTCCTGTTTGAATATTTTCCCTTCAAATTTGTATTCTTCGACCTGCAAATGGAGGAAAACGACTTAAAATATCCATCCATCTGTCTTTTTCCCAGACGTATTCCCATAAATAAGATGTTTTATATCCCTCTGGATTTGGCGGGTTTCCTGCACCCTTGTTATAACCAAGATTGAATGGAAGATATTTTGTTTTTAGCCCTTCAAGTTTTGTGGTCATAAACACTTCGTCAGGGTCAACCGCAAAGTGAACCAGGGCTCTTTTTTTGAATTTGAATACAGGCTCTTTCGGGTCTCTGTCTTCAATAAATTGCCTTTTGGCGTTTGTTACATCCTGCCCTGTAAATTGACTTTTTAGCTCAACTGTTGAAACCGGCAGACCATTCAGACCGAGAAGCAGATCAACAGACTTTTCACTCTTCAGGCTATATTTTAACTGCCTTGTAACGGTCAACTTATTGAGCTTGTATGATCTCTCTGTTTCTGGATTTAAGCCGCTTGCAGGCTTAAAATATGCCATTTTGTAACGAACACCTTAATCAATAAAGCCATTTCTTAAAACATCCAGAGTCCCTCTATTTTCCAACTCTTTGATCAGGCGTGAAGTTTTTCGTTTTGTATTGTGTATCGTTTTCATGCTGTTACTTTACCACGATTATTGATTATTACTATCATAACCGCTAAAGATATATAGTTTATTTCTAATATGTTAGTAATAATTATGTATGAAACAAGTATTATCGAGAGAAACCCGTGGTGGACGTCAGGAAGTGTGCCCGGAGAACTTATTGGGATAAATCGCACGGAATATCTTGGAAAGATAGCAGAGCACCTAAGAGATCTAAAGCTCCTGGCAATTCTTGGTATAAGGAGAAGCGGCAAATCAACGCTTATATATCAATCAATTAAGTATCTTCTTGATAACGGCACAGACCCTAAAAACATTTTCTACATTAATGCAGATGACTTTGAGAAGCCCAGGAGAGAGGATCTTGAGGCGGCGCTTGATTTCTGCCAGCAAAATAATATGGTTTCCCTGAAAGATAAGAAATGCTTTTGTTTCATAGATGAGATACAGAATGTTAAAGGATGGCAGCAGCTTTTGAAAAAATACTTTGATCTGAAATATGCCTCAAAATTCATTGTTTCAGGTTCATCTTCAAGCCTCATTTATAAGAACTCTTCAGAGAGCCTTGCTGGAAGAATTAATTTTATTGATATGTTCCCGCTTACGTTCCGGGAGTTCCTGGAGTTCAATGAGATAGAGATACCGGATTTTGCACTTGATTTTCAATCCATGAAACAAATTTATTATGACCTTTCTGTGAAAGTCAATGAAATAACGGGTTTTCTGTTACAGTACCTGAATGTTGGAGGATTCCCTGAATGGTTCGATATAAAAAACGAAGAGACATGGTTCAAAATACTTGCTGAAGAATATACAAGCCTCCTGATATACAGGGATATAGTACGAATTTTCAGGATTCGTGACCCTTTGCTCCTTGAATCAGTATTCAGGTTCGTATCATCTCATTCAAGCGAGCGTTTCAGTTACCTCGGGATCGCAAAACAAAATGACGGGGACAAGGAGACTTCAAAACAATATGTTTTCCATCTGGCGCGTTCGCACCTGATCAATCTATCTGATTTTTACACCAAAAGTAAAAAAGCTTCGGAGAAAAAAGAAAAGAAGATTTATTTTTGCGATCTCGGTCTTAAGAATTCCATCGGAGGACGCCAGGATATCGGATTTGATGCTGAAACATCTGTATATCTGCATTGCCTCAAGCGTGTTTCCGGCTATCCGATGGGAAAGATATTTTACTGGTTCGATAAAAAAAAGAACGAGACGGATATTATAATGAGTTATGGGTCTGAATTGATCCCGATTGAAGTAAAATACAGGTCTTCTTTTGATGATTCGGATTTGGCAGGAACTTTAAGTTTTTGCCATGATTTTAATGTTAAGAATGCGTATGTTGTGACAAAAACGTTGATGGAAGAAAGGGAGATCGAAGGGATAAGGTTTTCATTCATACCGTTATGGTTGTTTTTGCTGGCGTTTTGAGATAGGGTTAATTTCATTCCCCGAGCACATCGATTTTTCCTGTCACGACTTCTGAAATCAGGGCTGTGCGGTATTCCTGCAAGAGGGCGATTTCTTTTTCGATTGTGGAGGCGGCGCGGTCGATTCGAGAGGTTTCTGAATTAATTAATGAAACGATTTCTTTTTGAGCTTTGTATGGAGGGAAGGGAATAAACAAGTTTTTGATTGTTTCTATGGCTAAACCAGGTTGAGCAGAAGCTTGAGAATATTGATTCAAATTCATCGAACGAAGTAGTTCCGCCAACCAAATAGTATTACTTTTATCTGGAATAGTTACAACAACTGCATGTTCAGTTGCATAAAATTTTCCTGCGACCAAGTTTATGTTTCCACAAAGAGCACCTTGCCGTCCTATCAAAATGTAATTCCCTTCGTGAGTATTGGTGTTTGTATATCCTCTTAATCCATTTCCCCCCAATACAGGAAAATCGCCTGTTGGTTTTATATTTTCTGCATTAATAAAATCTCCACTCTTGAGGACAGCAATATGCTTCAACTTCTTAACTTCCCTTCCGGCACCTCCCCCAGCCACTCCACCCCCGAATCCCTCATCGGCGCGCGCGGGTCGAGCCCTTTTGTGACAGCCTGGGTTGATGACGGCGGCGCGCTCTTCTTTGAGGAGTTCGATCAGCTTTTGTTTCTTTTCGATGAGGAAGTCGATTTTTCGGGTGCGGTCGTCGAGGAAGCGGGCGATGTACTTTTGATCATTTAGAGGGGGCACAAGGAATATTGAGTTATCAATACTATATTTTCCAATTCCAAATCGAGTGATACCATGAGCTTCAACTCTGAATTGATGATTCTGCTGAGGTGCACAAAATGACCAAAACAGATACTCTCCATCAATATCTAAATTATTTGGGCGTATATGTGCAAGATGATAACCACAAATAACACCATCAAGATCATGCGGGACGTACGCTGGAACAGCGATATCTTCCCAACTCTCCGAATCTTTTGTTATAATTACGTCTCCCTCTTTCAAAGCAAATTTATCAATTTGATCTGGTGATGCAGTAGCTTCCATAAAATCAAGGTTTGGAGTTATGTAGTCGTTATAATAAACATCCAAATAATTGCATAATTTAACTGTATCTTCGCCTTCAATTGTTTTCTTGTCTACATTACTTAAGTTAACTTTCACAATGTTTTTAAGTTTTTGGAGTTTCCATCCCTCTGGCACCTTTCCCATCCATTCCACCCCCGAATCCTTATACGCAGGATAGGGCTTCCAACTGCTGGCGGCGCTCGTCATGATGCCTCCTGTTGTGTTATTAACGGAAAATATCTCTGATTGCTTTTTCGATGTGGTGTGAATCCGATAGAACGCGGATTGCGCGGATCGGATTATCTGGGCACAATTTCTTCTGTTGCGCTGCTTTGCGTTCTTCGCGTCCTTTGCGGTGAGCCGATGCAATTAATCTGCGTTCATCTGCGGTTTGGTTTTTGCTTCTGCGTTAAGTATATTAGGGATTGTATGCGGTTTTGGTTTCATCGGTTTTTGTGAAGCGCCGGTACTATGATAATATAATTTTTGTTTAATTAAATCTACATTTTTCTGCGTTTTGTTAATGCTTGACAGGATAACAGGATGAACAGGATAAAACGAAAAACCGTATCCCGTCGATCCTGTTAATCCTGTCTGAAAAACAGCCGTTGCTTCGTTTTCATGCTCCGGCACCTTGTCCAGCCATTCCACGCCAGGATTTCTGTACGAGATTTTCATCACTCTATCACCTTTCTCAACAAACCGTCTGTTTCTTTTTCCAGTGACAGAATATCTGCTCTTATTTCAGAAAGACTCCGCAACGGCTTATATTTATAGAAATACTTCGTAAAATTAATTTCATATCCCTTTTTAGTCTTGCTGTTATCAATCCACGCGTCAGGAACATGAGGCAATACCTCCCTTTCAAAATAAGTCTTAATATCCTCTTTGAGCGGCACTCTTTCACTATCTCTTAAATTAGCGTCTGGTCTGGGCTTTCCCTTCCCATCTTTTACAATATTGCCGCTTTCATCTTTCAAAGGTCGTTCAACCGTAATTTGCCAATAGCCAAAATCTTCATCATCAAAAATCTTTGAAAATTCATTCTCTTTAAAATCACCATAGATTTTAGTGATTGTTTCGATATGCTCCTCTCCAATTTCATTACGCTTATTGCCCAGGCTTCTCGACATTTTATTGTAAAAGCTAATGGCGTTTACCAGTTGGACTTTCCCTTTTCTCTCTTTGGGTTTTCGGTTAGTCACTATCCAAATATAAGTGAAAATGCCTGTGTTATAGAATAATTGGTCTGGCATAGCAATGATAACTTCGAGCATATCATTCTCAATAATCCATTTTCTGATTTCACTTTCACCGCTACCTGCACTTCCTGTAAATAAGGGTGAGCCATTAAATATAATTCCTATTCTTGAGCCGCCATTTGCAGGCTTCATTTTAGAGATCATGTGTTGGAGAAATAAAAATGAACCATCATTTATTCTTGGCAGTCCAGCGCCGAAACGCCCTGCAAAACCTCTTTTTTCGTGCTCGTCTTTGATTTGCTTTTCAACTTTCTTCCACTCAACGCCAAATGGTGGATTAGAGAGCATATAATCAAAAGTTTCACCCACTAAACCATCATTAGTAAATGAGTTTCCGAATTTTATGTTAGAAGCGTTCTGCCCTTTAATTAGCATATCTGATTTACAGATCTGATAAGATTGAGGATTAACCTCCTGCCCGAATACTTCCAGTCTGTCATCAGGATTAAGTTCACTAATGTATTCTTCTGATATAGATAGCATACCCCCTGTGCCTCCTTCAGGGTCATACAATGTTCTTACTATACCCTGTTTGGTCAATATTTCTCTATCATTCACGAAAAGCAGATTAACCATCAGTCGGATTACTTCTCTTGGTGTAAAGTGCTCTCCTGCAGTTTCATTGGATAACTCTGAAAATCTCCTGATTAGTTCTTCAAAAACGTATCCCATCTCCAAATTGCTTACTTTATTGGGGTGCAGGTCAATTTCGCTAAAACGCTTGACAATCATAAAAAGCAAATTTGCTTCATCCAATCGTGCAATGTGTTCGGTGAAGTTAAAATATTCAATGATCTCTCTTGCATTTACAGAGAAACCGTTGATGTAATTATTGAGATTAGCAGCAATATTAGGCGGATCAGCTTTCAGCTTCTCAAAATCAAATCTGCTTTTATTGTGGAAATTGAAACCTGCAACATTGTTCAGGACAGGGTCTGTATTCTGTATGTTCATATTGGCAATATTAGGTAAATAATCCAGAACTTTTTGTTTCGTCGCGTTTACCATATTATCGAACCCGTTGAGGTTTTAAAGTCACTTCATAGTATATATCGATAATTGTATTTAGAACATGGATATTTCTCAATTCCTATCATGCTCCATCCGAATAATATTTATCAAAAGCCAGCAAATTATTCATCATGGTATATGTCACACATTTCAGGTGCTTCCGCTGCGCCAGCCGCTATAAACCCGCGGAGATAGAAAAACTGCCGATACCCAGGTGCAAAAAATGCGGGTCTGCTCTTGATGCTGAATACGATTACAACTCGATCAGGAAGGTCATCCTGCGCGACGATTTCATGCGCGACAAACCCGGGCACTGGAAATACTGGTCATTTATGCCTGTCAGGGACCTATCCAAAATTATCACTATGGGTGAAGGTGGAACGCCCATGCTTGAGAACAAAAATCTCTGGAAAAGAGGACGGCTCCTCATAAAATATGAGGCAGCAAATCCCACAGGTTCCTTCAAGGACAGGGGCTCATCGCTTGAGATTACAAAAGCGCTTGAATTCGGGAAACGCAAAGTGGCTCTTGCTTCCACGGGCAACATGGGCGCCTCCGTGGCAGCATATGCGGCTTATGCGGGGCTTGAGTGCAAAGTGTTCATTCCTGATATCGTTGGAAAAGAGAAGCTGACGCAGATAAAAGCCTACGGCGCAAAGACCATAATGGTGGACGGTGACTACTCGGTTGCTATGAAGGAAGCCGAGGATTTTGTTGTCTCAAACCCGGACTCATTCCTGACAGGCGACTATCCGTGGCGCAGTGAAGGAACAAAAACAGTCGGGTTTGAGATAGCAGACCAGTTGTACTGGCGTGTGCCTGACAATGTGGTCGTGCCCGTTGGCAATGGTACGCTCATCTGGAGCATCTTTGAGGCGTTCAGGGAGCTTTCTCTTGTGGGTATCACAGACCGGATACCGCACATAACAGGGGTACAGGTCGAGAACTGCGACCCTGTGGTACATGCATGGGAGAACGAGCTTGGAGAGATAATGCCTGTGAAAGACCCGCAGACTGTGGCTACTGCTATCGCATGCGGCGACCCGATAGACGGTATTGCGGCACTGAACGCGATAAGAGAGTCGGGCGGCGAGGCTGTGCGGGTGAGTGATACTGAGGCACTGTCTGCACGCAATATTCTTGCAGCCAACGGTATCTTTGTTGAGCCAAGCGGCGCGGTGGCTTATGCGGGTATCATGAAAAAGAAGCTTGAAGGGACTACGGTGGCTCTTGCGACAGGGCACGGGCTGAAGGATACGTATGGATTGGGGTGATCTTCTCACTTATATTTCCGCTTCGAATATGAAAATTTCGAAGCCTCCCCTCCGTGGGCAACAATGTAGAACCATTCATACAGCGATTTTAGCGTCCCGAACTGCTGGTACCTGCGCATCGAGAACCCTACCCTCATGCGGCTGTCGAATTTCACTTTACCCAGTTTTTTCATCCTGCGGGCAATTTCAACATCATCCCCCGCATCGATACAACGGTACATGCCTGCTTTGATGAATGCTTCCTTATCAAACGCAGTATTGCACCCGAGAGTGTAATAAAAAACCCCGGTGTAATAGCCAATGCAGGAAAACGTATTTGCAAGTATAAGGGACAGCCTGTTCTTTATCCCGCCCTCGATGGGATATACTGTTCCGTAAAGCTGCACAACGTTCTTTTTCGCGAAATCCTTCTTTATTACCCCAAGCCAGTCAGGGGGAATTATGCAATCTGCATCTGTGGTAGCCACGATAGTGCCTTTTGCCTGCATCGCACCATCATTCCTTGCTCCTCCCACTTTTTTGCTGGTCTGGATGAAAACCTCATCCGCATACTCCTTTGCAAGTTCGCGCGTGCGGTCGGTGGAATTCCCATCTACCACGATTATCTCGTACTCATCTCTGGGAAGCGTCTGGCTGCACAGGGATTTAAGACAGGCTGTGATGCCTGCTTCTTCATTGTATGTCGGGACAATTACTGAAATCATTTTTCTATTAGTCTCCTGTAAAGATCACAATGCATTCTGGCGATGCGCTTGATGTCGAACTGCTCCGTATAATCACGCGCGGCTCCTGAACTCTGCCGCAACAGGTCATAATCTCTGAGAACAAATGATGCCTCATCCAGAGTCCCGAAGAAATGAACTACATCATCGAATATTTCCCTGAATTCAGGAATGTCGCGGGCTACAACCGGCAGACCGCTGGATAGCGCTTCAAGAACCACAAGTCCGAAGGTCTCTGCATAAGAAGGCATGAAGAATACGTCCGCGCCGCTGTACGCTTCCATGATGTCGGGGATGAATCCCGTAAATATGACATTTTTTCCGCATTTTTTTTTCATTTTCTTAATATGGAAATAATCAGCCGAGAATATCCCGTAAGGAAAACCGCCTACCCAGACCCATTTTATCTCGGGATGATGTTTTGAGAGTTTGAGAAAATCGTAAATTCCCTTGCGAGGTGTCTGCTGCGCCACACTGAGCACCACTTTTTCATCATCGCCGATACTGAATCTCGCCCTGAAACGAGCCCGTTTATCAGCATCATGCTTGAAGAATTCCCTGTCTATCCCGTTCGGTATCAGCGTGGACGGCATATCAGGCAGTATCTCATCGATCTCCTGCTGGCATGGGATCGAAATATTGATAATATGATCGAACAGGCGATATACACCTGGATAATATTTATTGATCGTTTTGCTGAAGGCAAGATTGCCATCATTGACGCGGGGCGTGGAATGCGCGGTAAGAACCTTAACACCGCCGGAATACTGCCTGTTCAGGAGCGAGAGCGGACCAAAAGAGTGGTAATGGACAACATCAAAGTCAGAACTCTTTGAGTTCCAGGATACGTCAAATCCCGGCATCCGGGAAAGTTCCCTGTAAAGTGACTTTGCCGCTGTCGAACATCCGATGTACTTAAAAAAAAGAAAATCTTCCACAAAAATATTGATCTTCATGCTCTCTCCGCGAAATCCATTGCATTCCTGATGCATCCGTCCATGTTCAGATATTCGAATTCCGCAAATCGCCCCACAAGACCGATGCCCTTTCCTGCACAGTATTCTTTTACAGTATTGATGTTTCGCAGGTAATCAAGGTCATAGATAACGTATGCGTATTTCTGCCGCATGACTGCACTGTATACCACGTCACCCCTTCGTTTTATTATTTTCATTTCATCAAGTGCGATGACGACGTGGTCGATGATCTCCCTGTCCTTCATCGCCGATGCTTCGTCGCCTTCACGATATGTTATCTCGATGAGTATCGACGAATGCCCAGGTGGCGCCACATGGGGGCTGTAGTTTGAGGGGAAAGAGATGCGGTTGAACAAACCGAGTTTTCTCTCTGGGATGTACATCCATGATATGTCCGGGACTTTGCCTTTAATCCCGATAAAGACGCATGCGAGGGAGTCATATTTTAATCCACTGCATGCCTTTTTCACATTTTCAGGGACTCCTTCCAGGCACGGCATCAGTTCCTGAAGCGGGATGGTGGATATCAGGCGTTCGGCGGCTATTTCGTGGCTACCGTTGCTGATGATGAATTTCCCATCTTTATTCCTGACAGACGATACGTGGAATCCTTTCTGGATTTTGTCTTCAATGGGCTTTGCGATTTCCCTGACCATTGCTTCGATACCGCCTTTGAGGGGATAGCTGAAAACTGACTGGTGGGTATATCCTTCAGTTTCTATGCCGACAGCGGATTTTATCACATCCTCAACCGGAGGTCTGGGTATCCTGCCATCTACCCAGTGAATGGACATGCGCTCGGTTGGATATTTCCATATTTTCTCGTTGTATGGTATCATGTACAGGTCTGCGATACCTTTTCCGAATGTGTAATTTATCCATTCGCGAAAATTTGAAGGATGTGGAAGTTCTCCTTTTTCAACTGCTATGAGCGTCTTTATGAACTCGTTAATGCAGAAATACAGGTCATCCTTCGAGAGTTCATGCAGCCCGTTCTCGAATGGGTATTTGATGAACAGCCCTTTGTAGAATATCTTTGTGTTACGTTTGTTCTGCCGGCTGTTCCTGCCAAGCACATCGCGCATGAATGTCAGGACCTGCGCATCGCGGCTGAAGATTATGTGCGAGCCGCCGATGTCGAATGTGAAACCTGAATCTGTCATGGAGCGGCATAGTCCCCCGTATTCCGGTTCCCTTTCAAGTACGGTAACGTCGTCTCCTTTCTCATGAAGCAGCCGGGCAAGTGTGATGCCTGTCAGCCCTCCGCCCAGTATCGCCGTTTTCACCTCCTGTAATTTGTTGTCACGGTTTATAAAAGTGATGTTGAAGGACGGATGATTTGGGATTTACCAAAATGCTAATCTACTTTTAGAATGAAATACTGGCAACATGGCAGATAATATCATAATACCGATTACTTCAGACGGCAAAATAACGATCCCCAGAGAGTTCAGGGAGAAATTCGATCTTAAGGATTTCGTGGAAGTCGCAGAAACTCATTGCAGCCAGGGAATAATAATAAAAAAGCATGAATAACAAAAATATGAAAATAGAGCCGCAGATAAACGCAGATGAACGCAGATTTGTGGCAACACAATCGCTTTACTCAAGTCGTCGTGTATCATAAAGAAGTCAATTTGACCGGTTTTCAGCCGATGTATCCCAGATCCTCTTCTTTTCTCTTCTTTTCCTGCATATCCTTCAAATACTTCTTGAAGCCTTCATCAAATTTCTTGGCTTCCGTTTCAATTCTGCTCAGGTCAATATCAATACCAAGAAGCTCGGACACTTTCTTTATCCCGGCATAACATGATTTTATATCAAGCGCATCAGGAAAGGCAGTCTCGCTTAGCAGTGCAATCCCTTTTATTTCTTTTCGCATGGCGTATTCGATAACAAGCCCGTTGACTCCGCTTATTTGAAGGCTGCCATCTGCTGTTTTCACGCCCTTGCTATCTAAAAATTGCAGAAGTTCAGGCGAGGTCGCAACCCCGAATACTTCCGGCTCTTCAACGTAGCCCTGGACATGTGTCGCGATCACCGTATAAATAATTTCAACTCCGCAAAGCTTTGCTGCTTCCACGATCTTCCCGGCAAGCTCATTATCCTTTGCCGAATAGCCGAACTGGATATCGCCCACGAACAGTATGATATTTTCTTTCTCAGAATAATAGAACTTGAAAGGGCTTACTTCCCTGTCGATCGGAACTATCAGACCCTTTTCAAAGAATGCTATCGAAGGCGAGAGATAAGGCATCGGGATATCTGCGAACAATTCAGGTTTCAGGAATTCCATAAAAGAGTTAACGGTTGTCCTTGCGACCATGCCCATCCCCGGAAGACCTACGATCATGCGGGGATTTGACATTTCCGGTTTCTTAATGAATCTTACTTCCATATTTTTTCAATGAAAATTAATCAAAGAGATACTGAACCCTTTCCTGAAAAAGAAGGCAAAACCATCTTTACAATGTCCAGATAGTCTTCCTTGAGAGCATAGACATTATGTTCATTTGTCAAATATTTGACCCGTAAAATCCCGAGTCTGCTATGCATTTGTCCAACCATTGAAGAAACTGCCCTGTAATTTACATTGAAACCCTGTTTGATGAGGTTATCATAAATTTCAACAGTCGTGCAACTTTTCGCCTGTAAGAAGAACCAGATAAGAGATTTGCGGACACCTATCTTGTCTTTCAGGAGAAATTTTGTCAGCCTGTTTTTCGCTCCATCGCTTATTTGTTTCAATGAATCACCTTCAACCTATTCCAATTATAAAAATACTGATTGGATAAGATGAACTAAGAATATTGATTTACTCTGGCGCTCAAGGTATCCCTTAATTTTACTTTACAATTTAAAAGGCTTTTCCAATATTATACCCAAATTAATCCTGCTAAAACAAGGTGAAATCATCATTCAATCTTAATAATCTGAATCTTTGAGATTCAAAGGATTTTCTTTTAAAATATAATAACATGCCAGCGTTAGGCTTAAATATAAGTTTTTTAATTATTAAACGTTATAATCAAAAAACAGGAGGTGAAAAACAATGGCAGGACTGGAAAACTCAATGGACCAGGCAGTAAATGCTCAGAAAGTAAAAGTTGCAAAAGAAGACCCCGCTGAAAAACAGAGACAGAAAGACTTCTATGCAAAACTGAGAGCACGAACGGCAGAACAGCCAGCAGGTGCACAATACGATTAAAATAGAAATGTGACTATTCAATCGTATTAAAAAAGGAATGATATTGAGAATTGAGAGCACAGAAGTTTTATATGGCAGATATAGAACGTCTCAATTCTCAACTTTCGACAAAGAAATTTAGATGGGATCGATCAAATGGGCTTAAATTTTCGCCGGGCTTATGGAATACGTGACCATCTTCCTGTCAAGTCTCATATCTTCAGGGTCATCGTCAACATCAAAATGCGGGATACCGTATTCATCGTTCATTTCTGAAACAATGGTCGGGAAGTCCGACCCTTTCATCAGTTCATCGATAAGCACTATCACTGGTCCTGTTTTCTGGTAATCGCAGAACCATTTATGGAGGATCAGATCCACGCCATCGCCCGTGTAACCGCGTAAAACGTCCTTATAATACATCTCGCTTTTGCAGCAATCAAGATACAGCAACTGGTATGGTTTTTTGCGCGGGTGGTTAGAGCCCTCCTTCATGGCATCGGTAAAATAACCGACATCATCGCTCAGGCTTATATGCGTGCCGTAGCCTGCATGGGTCTTCAGGTATATGAGATTCTCATTCGAAAGTGCATCGCGCCATAATTCCGGCAGGTTACCGCGGTAAAGTCTCCCGAGGACAAGCTTTATCCGCGCTTCTACATTTCTGCCATTGAAACTGAATATTTTCCGGTATTCCTCCAGACCCCGCTGGCTGTCCGTCATCTTGAGCCCTATCAAAGTCATTTTCCTTCTTGCCTCAAGGAAGACCTGATAATCAAAATTCCCACCCAGCGGGTCAGGTCCTATTAAAAGAGTTGCGTTAAATTTTCCTTCGCTGAATAACATGTCGTAAAGTGGGGAGGCGCGGATAGGGGGCATGGGTCTTTTTACTGGATTGAGATTGATAAAACATGTATAAATATTATGAGCTTAAAACTTCCTTTCCCTGACAGCCAAATAATGTTCCCTTTTTGATGATGAATGTTTCGTTTTCCAACTAACTTCGTGCTGCATTATATAAGGAATTGCTGGATATTTCTAAATACAACATTAATATTAAATATAAATGAAATTTTATCAACGAAAACTATTTAAGGTTTGCTCTCCTATAATAATATGTTCGCTAAAAAACGAACGAGATAAGCGGGTTTCTTTTTTAAACGATACCACCCCACTCCCCTTCCCGCTTATCTTACTATTCCTAACAACATCCTTTTACTCATTAGAGTGCATATTCCTGTAATGTCGAGGTATAATGAGTTCAATAATAATTGAAACTACAAACGAAAACCAGCTTACAGTCCAGGAATATGTCCGTTTTGCCAGTATCAAGGAAGAAGTCGAGAAGCTCATGGAGAGCGCTAAAATAAAGCAGGCGCTGGGAGAAAAAGAAAAATATCTCAAAGGCCTGTCCATTGACATTACAATTAAATACACAATCGAAAAGAGGTCTTAGAATCCTGTCTTAAACCTCAGGATCGCAGCTATTCCGCCAAAAGCCGACATAAGCTGGTTTCCCTCTTCAAAGTCGTTCGATATAAAAGCAATATTAGTGCTCATCTGGTCTGCGATAGTTGAAAGTTCTTCTACGATATCCACTGACTCGGTTACTTTCAGCCCTGACCCGCATTTTGGGCAGTTCCCGGGCTCATATTCCTCTCCGGGCTTTTTCGTGATGGTCTTTTTTTCCTCAAAACCGCAGTTCCCGCATTTTATTGTGAGCCGGACTTTCCTGAGCTCATCCGAGAGCAAAAGAGTGTCCACTGAGCCCATTTCGAGGTTTTTCCTGACCTGTTCTTCCCCGTACGAGGCAAGACCTGTGTCGTTCACAAGCTCTTTCATGAAGCGCTCCATATACTTTTTCTCTTTGACCACATCAAGGTCCTGCAATGCATCTCCAAGTTTGTCGAACAATTCATACAATCCCGACTCATCGGTATACGCCACATCAAAGAGCCCCAGGATCTTTTTCTGTATCTCATGATGCAGGAACGCCCCGTTCTCGAACTCTTCTTTCGTGGGCGAGGGTCCGCCTATGAACACGCCCATGAAGTCCTTATGATCGATGGCAAGGAACACTTCACTTGCAGCGTCCGCAATCTTGGTATAAAAATCATTTATCGCTATGAGACGAAGCTGCTGGAACCTGTGTGCGCTCTGACCTCCTTTTCGCTGTTTTCCCGGAACGAGGGACGTGAGATGGGACATTTCCTCGATATGTTTGCCGCGAAGCAGTCCTATTGTGGCTTCGCGCCTGTCAAGGACAATCAGCCCGTATGTCTTTTTCTCGTGCAGCATGTCCTCAAGAGGAGTTAGAAGGAAGGACGAATCACAGTGGTATTTATAAGAAACAATTGGTTCAGGCGGCTCGATAATGAAAGTGATCATATCCGTCTTGTTGGCGCCAATGTCCACGGCGCCGCAGAAGATCACAACGCCGTTCAATGGAGCCTTTGGTATCAGCTTGAGCCTGGAAAGCAGGGACTCAATGGCTCCTGTAACATTCTGCCTTGTCACCCTTGATTTGATATTGGAAGCCTGACCGAACTCTTCCCTTAACTGGTTCGAAACTTCATGTATCTGTTTATCATGGGGTATATACAGGGAGATGAGTTCCGTACCTCTGCCGTGCCTGTCGCGAAGCGCCTCAAGCGTCCTTTTGAATTCGTATTTTTTATGAGCTTCAGATTCGACCATCGGATAAAGTTCCTCCAAAAAACAGGGGTGTTTTATTCATATATCGACCAATATAGATAAATGTTAACTCAATTTATTTTTATTTTTGCCCCTTTATTCCTCGCCTTCGTAATAAAGACCTGCCCCGTGCTGCCCAGAAATTCCCCTGCTATCTTCCTGAGTTCCTCCGCATCTTCACCGAATGCATAAACCGTTGGACCGAAGGAACTCATGCCGGCTCCGTAAGCCCCCCCTTCATTCAATAATTTCATTAAGACCTTGGAAACAGGCTGAAGCGCTACTTCTCTTTTCTTAAAGCCAAGTTCCTGGATATCATTGATGCTGCTGCCGAACGAAGCGATATCTTTTTCAGCGAGAGCAGGAAGAAGTGTCATCAGGATAATGTGAGATAGTTCTTCCACTTCGCGAAGAGGCACCGGGCATTCTTTCTGGAATATATTGACCTCATTTTTCATGGACGCGCCCTTCTGCTGGGGTATCGCTACTACAATAGGAACGTCGGGAAAGTCTTTTCTCAATAAAATCGGAGCAGGAGGAAGCCTGCTTGCCGCGGACGGAAGAAATGCTTTTTTCTCGCTGAACTTATGACCTCCATCCAGTATGAAACCGCCTTTTTCAAATGCAGCAACGCCAATGCCGCTCGTCCCACCTCTTCCAACCTCCAATGCGATCTCACGCACGGTTAAATTAAGGTCAAACAGCCTGTTCACAGCCATGCCCGCGGCAAGAGCAGCCTGCGTTCCAGAGCCCATGCCTATGTGGGACGGATAATCTTTTTCAATGTTGATGCGTATTCCTTCTCCTTGAGGCAGCAGCGCCGCCACGCTATTTTTCATACGCTGTGCATGTTCGCCGCATCCTGTAACCTCAATAATATCTGATCTTTCAGCAGTGATGCTGATTACAGGCTTATCAAGCGTAAGCCCGATGCCGCCGTCCACACGCCCGCGTGATGCGTTCATGTCGATGAGTGTCATGTGCAGACGCGAAGGGGTTGTTATACTTAGCATAAGAATTAACGGCAGATAAACGCAGATGAACGCGGATTTGTTGTTATGTATCTGTGTTTATCTGCCATAAGATTAGGTTGTTTTTTTAATGTACAATCTTAGTAATATCCATCTCCAGGATATCCTCTGCGCCCAGCGCCTTGAGCTTTGGTATGAGCGTATTTATTTCGCTCTTGCTCACCACAGTTTCCACAGCATAATAATCCGATTTGTACAGCTTTGAAACCGTTGGTCTTTTCATGGCAGGAAGCTGGGTTACAACATTATCCAGTTTATCCTCAGGCACGTTCATTACTATGAACACCTTGACGCGCGCCTCAAGCACTGCCTGCAGGAGGATTTTTATCTCTTCTATCTCTTTCCTCTTTACAGGGTCTTTCCAGCTCTTCTTATTCGCGATGAGTTTTGTAGTGGATTCAATAATGATATCAACGATCTTCAATCCATTCTTTCTCAGGGTCGAACCTGTTTCGGTAAGATCCACTATGACATCCACGAGTTCGGGCACCTTTGCCTCAGTAGCGCCGTAAGAATAGCGTATGTCAACAGGAATACCCAGCCTGTCGAAGAACTGTTTTGTGAGCTTCGGGTATTCTGTCGAGACCCTGCTTCCTGGTTTTATATCTTTTGCGGTTTTAACAGGCTGTTCGTTCGGCACAGCCACTATTATCTTTACAGTCCCTTCTCCCTGTTTGCTGTATATCATATCTGCCACTTCAACAACGTCAGAACCTGATTCCATTACCCAGTCCTTACCTGATATACCCAGGTCGAAATAACCCTCTTCAACGTATTTTGGTATTTCCTGAGGGCGCAGTATCTTTACTTTCTTTATCCTGGGATCTTTTACAGTGGGATTGTATTCACGGTCTGTTTTTTTTATTTCAAGGTCAGCCTGCTTGAACAGGAGAAGAGTCTGCTCTTCAAGGCTGCCTTTGGGGATTGCAATTTCTAACATATAAATTCAACGTTCTACATGAATCAACTTATTAAAAGCTTTCTACTAAAACCTTCAGTGTTAGAGCATTATTTTTGAGTCCATCGGCTCTGAAGAAGCCGGACGAAATAATATCCGTACTCAACAATTGCACAAAAAATAAAAAAAATATAAATAGTAGTTACGCCAAATACCTCAATATGAAAGTTGTTTTCAGAATTATTGGCTCTGAAGAAGACCTGAAGGAAATCGATTCGAATGAAGAAAATGTACACTTTTGTTTCAGACCCTCTGAAAAAAACATCTTCGAACTCCTGAAAACAAGTCATAAACTGAAAAGGATACAATTGCCCTCTTCATACCAGAAAACGATTTCAAATACCACTAAAACCTTTTTAAAAATGAAAAACATAAAATTGATGATCGGGGATATCTGGGGTCACAGGACTGACATTGACAGGTTCGCAGAGATCGATGTATAAATTGTGCCAGATCATAATTTTGTTGCACAAAGCACACACAGCCGTTCAAACATAAACGTTTCTTGCTGTCTTTCTTCCACACAAAAGCCCCCGGAAGACATTTTAGACTTTATTTCATCAATGCCTGTAAGCGATGACACAAGCATTAATATCCTCCCTCCACGGACAAGACGCCTGCCTGCATCTTCGAGGAACCTTAATATTACCATTCTCCCATCGCATCCTCCATCAAGGGCTAAATTGATCCACCCGTTGTCCCGTTCGTCCTCTTTTGTTGGAAGATATGGAGGATTGAATATAATTAAATCGAACAGTCCTTTAATGCAGCTTAACAGACCCC
>CABMHZ010000237.1 GCA_902386115.1 uncultured archaeon
ACTATTACTTCGTCGTGTTCATCGATGAAATTGATCGCGCCGTCCATTGGACAGAAAGCTGTTATCTGTTTACCGTTCTTGATAAGCTGAAGCCTGATGCATTTCCTGATGCCTGAGTTGGGCTGTTTTGCTTCTACTCCGACTTTTTCAAGGGCGATGCCCCTTGCACGGGGTGCCCCTGCAAGAGGGTCTGCCTTAACATCAAGATTAAGAGCCCTGCGGCTATAATTGATATCGCTCCATCTGAATTTCTTATGCTCGCTCTTGAGTTTCCGAGCGGCGTACATTCCTTTTCCCAAGTTTTTTCCTCCAAATAACAGTTCTCATTGTATGATCACATCATCTATATTATGGTGCCTCGCGGAGAGCTTTTTCACCTTTTCGATGTTTTTACCGTCTCTCCCGATGGCAAGACCTTTCTCTTTACTATGTACTTCTACATAAGCTATGCGCTTGTTGTCCTTAACTGCAAGGTTTACGTTCTTAATAGTGACGGGATGAAAGGCATTTTTCACGAATTCCACAGGGTCATCCGAATGCTCGATGATCTCAACATGCTTGCCGATTGTCTTCTTTACCAGGTTTATATGTTCCCCGCCTTTACCGATAGCAAGTCCCATGTCCCCGCTCTTAACCACGAATATCAACCTGTTGTTCTCGGTATCTTCAAAGCAATCCCGTGCCCTTGCTCCGGTCATGCTCTCAAATAATGCAATATATCTTATCCCGTCCATACTGAGTTTTACTTCACTCATTCATGCTCCCGAAAGAAATTATCTCGGAATCCCCGGGCTCAATCACGGCAAGCGCTGAGATCGAAAATGGTTTGCCGCATGCAACGCCAAGGTCAACGCTTAATCCCGGATATTTCATTAAAGGTATCCCTTTCAGTTCCTTAAGGCTCTGTTCGACGCAATTGGATGAAACAACAACGACCTGAGCCTTTCCGTTCTTAACGGCGGTACGGGTCTGTTTTATTCCTATTACAACTTTGCCTGTGGACAGTGCGCTTCTTAATACTTTACTGATATCAGTTTCCATAATTATACTCCTTTAACCGGTTTTTTCGCTATCAATTTAACATTTCCAGTGCCCAGACGTATTGGCTGACCGACTATTACATTTTCGGTTACGCCGCGCAGTTCATCAACGTCCCCGCTCATACCTGAATCCAGCAGGTGACTGACCGTTACCTCGAATGCTGCACGCGCGAGTACACTGGCTTTCTCGCCTGAGATACCGTGCCTGCCTATGGGTTTTACATCGCCGTCAACGGTCATGATGTCCGCGACAAGCATGATATGGCGCATGTCAACGTTCAGACCCTGCTCTTTTAAAGTCTCGGTAGCTTCATGTATCAGCGCGGCTCTTGCTGCTTCCACACCCATTACTTCGAATATCTCATTAACGTTGTTAGTCCTTGTCCTTGTAACATCAACACCGTCTATCGCAAGCACTTCCTTCAGGGTGGAACCTTCGGTATAAAGTACATATTCTCCGTTTTCTTCTTTCCTGATAACGACCCTCTTTATTCCCTTGATGCCCTTCAGTATAACAGAATGAACGCTTTTAACAAGCTGCAGAAGCTGCCTGTAAGATGGCTCATCTGGTTTCATCATCAACGAGTCCCCGCTGATGTATGATGACTCGCCGAGTTCCTCATTTATCCGGGTGGAAACTTCCTTTGCGGTCATATTGCGTTGCGAAAGTGCCTTTTTATTAAGTTCAACTACTACTTTCATGTCCGTTATATCCGTGGACATACTGCCAAGAACGTTAATGTAAGTAGCTTCGATCTTCCATGCAAGCTCACGAGCTTTATCCCTGTCGAACGCATACTCCTTTTCAAGGAAAATGGTCATCATCGGAGTGCTCGGGTTTTTCCTTGCATCCACGATCTCTATCAAACGGGGCAGACCCAGCGTAACGTTGATCTCAGCTACACCCGCGTAGTGGAATGTTCGCATCGTCATCTGGGTACCGGGTTCTCCGATCGACTGTGCGGAAACCACACCTGCAGCCTCGCCGGCTTCGATCTTTGAATATTCATATGTAGCCATCGTACGCTTGATTACCTCATCGAACTGCTTTTTTGTGAACTTTACGTCCTTGAGCTCACGGATCAGATTGTCTTTGACCCTCTGGGGCAGAACAAGATCTGAGACTGTTTTTTCTATAGTTTCCCTGTCAACGCTCATTCCTTCACCCCCATCACTGAATCGATAATGCGCCTGACCGCTTCAGGTTTGCTGAAATCGCTGTTCATTGGGTTAATGCCGTCCTCTCCGTATTTGAACTGGATAATCATTTTCCTCGTATCCCGGACAGTCCCGTCGTACTGCACTTCAAGGTCCTGCATTGCATTCACAAGCCGCCGCTGCAGGTAACCTGACTGCGATGTCCTGACCGCTGTGTCCACAAGACCTTCGCGTCCTCCGATGGCGTGGAAGAAATATTCTGTTGGCGAAAGACCGCTCTTGTAGCTTGCCCTGACGAATCCGTGAGCATCCGCGCCAAGGTCATTGCGTTCGAAATGCGAAAGCGTCCTGCCTGCATAACCTCTTTTTATACGCTCACCCCTCACAGCCTGCTGACCGACACATGCCGCCATCTGCGTAAGGTTAAGCATCGAGCCTCTCGCACCAGATTTAGCCATTATGACCGCGGAATTATCCATTCCAAGATGATGTCCTGCAATATCACCTGTTGAGTCTCTGGCTTTACTCAGTTCTTTCATTATCTCCATCTCAAGCGTTTCAGCAAGTGTGCGCCCCGGAAGTTGCTCCAGCTCTCCTGCCTCGAATGCAGAGATAAGTTTTTCAACTTTGTCTTTTGCCGAAACCATTACTTCGTTTATATGTGTCTGCCCATCAAC
>CABMHZ010000238.1 GCA_902386115.1 uncultured archaeon
ATGAGAGGGCAACAGGTTTATCTACGGGAACGAATCCCAAACGCAATGTTTGTTACCCTCTCGACCTACTTTTATATAGGGTGCAAGAATGCTTTATTATTCTCACAAGGATGTTGTATATACGAACACAGATACGCATCGTGATTTTGGGCGCGCGAGACTTTATATTTAGCCTGTAATAATTTAGGTTGTAACCGAACCAACATGACAATTATGGAACTAAATATTGGCACGGTATGGGTCTATGATTTTGTAAGATTTTACTTTAATCTATGTTTTTAGGGGGGGGTTATTTATCTGAGGAATAAACATATTGTAGAGATAGGTGCGCCCAATGTTATGTAATGAATGTTATCGGAAAAGCGAAAAGGTGGAAATGATTTTTATTGGCAATGTAAAGCCGAGGTCTCCCTCAAGTAAAGGAGCTTTTGTTCAACTATTAGCAGGAGAAATTATTGGAAAACCAAAGTGGAAATGTCCCGAGTGCGGTAATATTCGGGTTGGGCGAGGAGATAGCTGGGCGGATATGGAGGAAAAAAGTAGGTGAGTATGTTCGACATATTGATATACTCTAAATATATTTAATAAGAGGCGTGTATCATGGATATGGAAACAAAAATCTCTCTTAGAGAATGGGCAAAAGAAAATAAAGTATGGGAAGCAAAAACTTGGAGAGTTTTCCTCGAAAAAGACCTTGTACCGTTCTACAAATATGCTTTCGCCCTAAACCAGCTTTATGTTTTTCTTAAAAGTGAAAAAGTTTGCGGAAAATCTTCTTTAGGGGATATTGATGACGAAATGCTGAGAGATAAAATCAGAGTTGCCATTTATGGTGGCGTAGAACCAACTAAGGATTTAAACAATTCTTTTGCGAAATTTATGTTTGATAATTTTGGGGTGTGTTCTGAGAATGCCCCCTCTTTTGAGGAAAGTTTAAAACACTACCAAAGTTGGGGAGATGGTATTAAAGTAAGCGTTAATCCTAACTCGTGGATAAATACCATACCAATCGGAGATTTGGTCAACAAATTAAGGGATTTAATCCAATGGAACCTTTGTAAAGAATTGGGTATCAAATTCGCAGACATAGGTATTCAAGACTCTCATCCATATGCTCCTCTCGACTCCATGGACGTTGGTACTCTGCTCCCTAAACCTGGAGATAAACCAGAAAAATTAATCTCGATAGTAAATGAGTTCAGGCAAAAGGCTGTAGATTTATCAATCGGTGTAAATCCATTCATGACTTTTGTGTTCTACGCCAGAACAATACCTTTGATTGTACTTATGGAATTTCTTGAATGTGATATGGACAAAGTAACAAAATTGGCTAAATTCTTAGGACTTAGAGCTTATTCCATGATTGATCAAGAAGAAGTTGATTTGCCAACTAAAAGTCCCGACAAAGTTATACTGTTAATGAAAGGTGGATACTCTAAGTCTGGTAAAACTTACTGGGCTCCGGTGGCTGAAAAAATCTTAGAAATACAAGGTTTTTTGGTAAAGATGAATCCAGCTATTAGAGAAACTTATGAAAATATGATTAAAGAAGGTATAAATCAAATTCATATTAACCTTGAGCCTTGGCAAGATTACAAACCAATTTTCTCTTTCTTGAATGAAATTCTAAAGAATAAGAATAACGATTGGTGTAGTTTAAATGTAGATAATGGAAGAGTTATAAAGATAAGATCGGGTTATAGAGAGGCTGAACTTCCTACAAAAATATGGCTAAAGGACTTTCTAATGAAGATATCCCCTGTTGTAAATATTGGAATAGTCAATTTTTCTTACGACATGACTCAATTACGATTTGATCCTCTTACAAGAGATTGGGTTGAGAAAGTGATAGAGAATGAAGGAAAAGCTTAGGTTCAGAATTTTGTCAAAGCTTCGAATTCCGGAACAGCGAGAGGAATATCAAAAAGAGGAGTCTAAGTTAACTGAAAATACGCAATATCTTCAAAACGCCCTAAGCGGGGCTACGCAGCAATATCAAAATGAGAAATCTAAATCAACTGAAAGTAGGAAAGAAAACCAGCGATATAGTGAACTACCAATATATGACATTTTAATAGAGCCATTCGCACTTTCAGTTGAAGTAAACTTTGAATTATTGAATACTGAAACGCAAGAAATCGCAACGGAACAAATCACTCCATCTTTTTCCGATGTATCTATCAAAGGAGAGACAGTAATGATGCAAGACCAAATACCCGTTACAAATTTAACACCAGTTCAAATTCTCAGTGAGACTTTCAAGATTGCCGACATAAATTTATTCACCGTCACAGTAAACCAAGCCTTAACATCTCTTAATACAGAAGTTCTAAAAAACATTCAAATAAATAGCTCTAAAATTGCGAGTGCGGCTTCCCATTTTGATTTAAACTTAGAATCTAAAAATCTTCTAAAACAAACTTCTGAACTGGATACGGAATTGGTTGTTAGTGAGATAGAAAGCGGCATAGAATCTCTTATTTCATCAGAAGGGCAGATTCAACAGCCTTTATTTGAAGAATTTATTAATTGTGATAAAGATAAAAGATTTCCAAGAAGTTTTAGTGAGAGCCTTAATTTACCATTTATTGTTCTAATGGGAGAAGATGAGTATGAATGGCATATTCCAATAATCTATGTTTTAAAAGAGCTATTTCGTGAAATCACAGATAAATATCCAAGAGTAACTTTTCGAGAGCCTGAAATCTGGGAAGAAGGAATGGAAGAATTAGTTGACTCACTTGACCCACATTCCTTAGATCAGTTTGCCTTTGAATACAAAATGGAATTCTTGGATGCAAGAAAAATGCATCTTGCAGTTGACGAATTTGCAAAAGTTGTCAAAGGTCGTCTTAGGTCTGGATTTTTACAACAGTTTGGCATATTGGTCATAGCAACAAAACTAAAAGATTTAGATAGGGTTGAGAAAGCTCTCACAATAGAAGGACTTCGTGTTTACAGATGCAAACCTGATGATTCTAAATATGAAATATTTTGTTCTAAAATTCTCGGTTTGAGTTCTTTGGATAGTTTCTTTAAAGGTTTAAAGAGGTATGAAAGATATTTTGACCATATTAATAGGAAATTCTCGATTTTTGTTAAAAGGGGTGCTGATGCTACTGATAAAATCCAATATCCTTTAAAAGTTGCTACTTTTGTTTATTTGTTAAATGACTTAAAAAACAGAAAAAAGAAGATATTAAATAATTTCGAAGAACTTTATAAGTTTGTAAACGAGATTTTAGAAAACGAGATCAGCGTTGAAAAAGAGATTGTGCTCTCTGAAGGTAAGAATAAGGTTATTATTCCGGATTTAATTTGCTCTTATGAGAAGGAGGATGAGATTTACATAGAGATAGAAACATTGGTTGGTACATTTGAGCCTATGAAAAAAGTCGATGAAACTATCGAAAAATATAAAGATTTCATCAACGCCACGATCATTTGGGTAGTTCTAAAGCCCGTTTCAGCTATGCTTCACTATGAGGAGCTGAAGGCAAGAAAGAAAGCTTTTGAAATCTTTTATAATGATAAAAAAATAGAATTTAAGGTCTTGACACTTCTAACATCAAAAGAGAAGTTTAAATGGAATCTTGTAACTATTGATGAGTTTATGAGGGCTAAAAGTGTCGAATGAATTCAAAGAATGTGTTAAAGAGACAGTGAAAGTCATCCAACAAGAAGTTTATATTAAGGATGAAGTGTTGCAGAAAATTGTTGGTTTATTCTTATCTATAAAAGAAGGAAGATTTCTTGGTAAGAAACCTCCACGAGGAATTTTATTTTATGGTCCTCCCGGCACAGGAAAAACGTTACTTATGAAAACTTTAGCTAAAAAAGTGGGACTTTCGGAGCCGATCATGATAAGAGGGCCAGAAATCATATCTCAATATTATGGAAAAAGCGAGTCTAGGCTCAGACAGATTTTCACCTTGGCGAAAGAGAGGGCGGAAGAAGAAAATTTGGCCATTATTTTCATAGATGAGTTGGATTCCCTCGCATCTCGTAGGGATTTAACGAAGGGTGAACTCGAATCAAGGTTGGTGGGACAGCTTTTAAGCCTTATGGATGGGTTAGAAAAAGAGATAACAAAAGGTCATGTAGCAGTTATAGGTTCTACAAATAGACCAGATGTACTTGATCCAGCTCTTAGAAGACCAGGAAGGTTTGATTTAGAAATAGAGTTTGACCCTCCAAGCGTGGATGAGAGAAAAGAAATTATCAAAATTATCTTAAATAATTATGCAAATGGTCGATATAGTAACATAAATTTTGATGAAATTGCTGAGCAAACTATAGGTTTCACTGGTGCGGATATGCTCCAACTAGTTAATGAGAGTTTGCTACAAGTAGTCATCGAAGGCCGAGATTACATGACTCATAATGATTTAATGAGTGCGAAAAATAGCGTCAAGCCGTCTGCTCTACGAGAATTTAATTTAGCCAAACCCAAAGATAGGACTAACGAGATTGAAAATAAAGATATCGTTAACAACCTCTCGCAAATTGCAAATGAATTTTACACGAGTCCTTATTTTAAACCAATTTTGTTATCACAACCGTTGCCACTTCCTGATAAAATAGCGTCAACAATAGCTTATCTTGTGAATGATAGATTAAATTGCCCATATCTTGTTGTTAGTGCTACTTGCTTTAGATCTAGATGGTTTGGAGAGATGGAACGATCAATTAGACTGCTTTTTGAGAAGATTAAATATCTCCAGCCTTGCGTAGTGTATATTAAAAATATTGATGCAATTGCTGATCCAGCAGATGAACATCTGCGTGGAGCAATTCTAGAGTTATTGGAACATCTCATTGAACTTAACGATAATAATGCAAAAGTATTGTTGCTATGTTCAGCCACCGGTGGAGTGGATTCACAAGTTAAAATATATTTGAGAGAACTATAAAAATGATAATCATTGTTTTCCCCTTGCTTTCCATTACACCTGTTGTTTTCGGGCCCGTTATGTCGATATATGCCAAAGCAAAGAATAAAATGATAGAAACCCTCATGCGCCAGACCGATGCCCACCGAATTTATTCGGGGGTCGTTGACGCAAAAAATGGGACGAAGATTATTGATATCCCGCCAACCATACCCTGCCACTAATCCTGCATAGAATTCTTATGATCCTATTTTATCAAAAATGCCAGGCTTATGCTATAACCTATTATCATCAATATCACCGAATGTTTCAACCCGTGCCTCGCTTTTCCCTCAGTGAGCTGCCCTGCAATTATCCCGCTTGCAAAGGCATTGATCATTATCACATGGAAGAAGCCTGTCCTGAATTGTGTCATATTCATTGTTAACTTTGCGATCCCAAAACCTGTTACACCCTTGCCTCCCGCGCTCGCAGCCATCATATCCAGGATCGAAGGGAGAAGTGTGCTGTTCAGCATGAATATCAATCCGATAAGAATGAACTCCGCCGCATAAATTATCATGAGGTATTCCTTCAGGGAAGCTTCCTTTTCACGCTCAAGCTGCATGGTTTTTTCAAGATCATCAGCACATTTCAGGATTATGGTCGTGTTAATGGCGCCAAGCCTTGATGCCTGGACGATCAGGTAGCTGTATTTGCTTATCATCGGGCTTTTAAGGGACTCTGCCATACCGCTGATCACATCCTCAAAGGAAACTCCCCATCCTATCTGTGCTGCCGCCTTTTGTAAATGAGGTGTAAGCGCCTGCAGGCTTCTTTCCGATTGCAGGGCTGGAGATGCGATCTCCTTGATAGCCCCCAGTGGGTCAAGACCGCCTCGCAGGAGTTCAGAAAGTTCGTATAAAAACCCAACAAACTCTTCCTCATAAATCCTGGTCTTTCTATTGCTGAGGTACACTTCTATACTGTAAGGAGTTATCGCTATCAGGACCGCAAAAATGATTACCTGATCAAGATTATTCCTTGTTCCCCGGGTTTCTCCCTGGGTTTGGTTTGTGGTTACATTCTTCGCTGGAATAACCGCATCATCTGGCGTATACTCTATTTTTGGCTGTTTTTCCTGCACTGACGGCAGTATGCTGATAACGATCAGGGCTATTGCTATGAGTATAGAAAGCAGCAGTATAAAGTGCTCTCTTTTTAAATTGTACCTGACATAAAATTTTTTAAAATTTATCATTTTCATTCCCCGTGAGGAGAATACACAACCATCAGAAGCACAAAAAAGATAACGTTCGCCACAGGCATTATGAAATAAACAAATATATTAAATACCTCGCTTGCCTGGAACGGGCCTATTTTTCCGCCCATAAGAATGCTCCCGACAGTCACACCAAGGACGCTCATAATAACACCCGTGCTAATAAATGTGATATACATCTCGCTGAAGAGCGCAAGGGACTGGTTGAGGTCTTTTTGAACCTCGCGTTTGATCTCAAGAAGCTGGTCAAGCCTTCCGTGTAAGTACGTTTCCAGGCTTCCGCCGGTGTGGATCATCCGTGTGAATTCAATGAGCAGGGAACGCATGTGCGGCGATGGTGTGGTTCTTGCTACATCCAGGACTGCGGCTATGACATCTTTGCCCAGAATATCGACAGAATGGATAATTTTCTTAAGTTCGGCTGAGACTGCGCCATGTTCAGAAGATGCAAGCATACGCAGGAGATTTAGAGGAGGAGTCCCCGTAGATGCCAGTATAGACATATGGCTGATGGCAAAAGGCAGATTTCGTTCAATGGCAAGACGCCTGTTCTGGATCGCAGATGTAAGCTGGAAATAGACAACTCCGGCTGAAGCGGCAAATGTCAACACAGAAGCATAAAAGGGATGGATAATCTTAATGGAAAGAATAAGAAAAACGCCTCCAACGGCAGATGCAAGCAAGAGCGAACGTATCAGCCATACCGAAAGAAACATGCTCCCGCTAATGTTAATTTCTGCCTGGTAAAGGATTCTTGAAAACTCGATATCAAGGCTGGTTCCTTCAATATATCCTCCCAGCAGGCGGTAGCATAACTTCTTATAAAATAGATTCATAATATCTTTTTCATATAATCATCGGGAGAATAGTAATACGCTTTGAGGTTCTTCGCCACGTCCTTAAAATAGGTAATTTCCTGCCCGTACATCCATTTGATCACCTTTTCCCGTTTTTCTATCTCTTTTTCCATATATCCGGGTTCGATCCCGTGTTCAGCGGCTATATTTTCAAGGATGTGGCTTTTGCCGCTGTAAGTGAAAGAATCGCTATAAGGGTCCCAGTGGAAAATATTATTCGTGATCAGATTATTTGTTTCAGGATCAATACCCTGTATCTCCACCATATTCACGACCCGCCTTTCATAACTGTTGTTAATGCGTATCCTGCCTGCAAATATAACAAGATCAAGGCTTGCAAGCTGGCTTCGCGGCACGTTCATGGGATTTGATTCAATACGGTTAACAAGTTCTTCCATGGAGCCGCCGTGTATCGTACCCATGGCAGCATGACCGACCTGGATCGCCTGGAAGAGAGTGAAGGCCTCGCTTCCCCTGACTTCTCCCACTATTATGTATTCAGGACGCTGCCGCAGTGCTGCTGTTAATAACTCATAGAGACCGATACCCCCGCGCCTGGAATTCCCACCGCCGTCTTCCGCTCTTCCAAAACCGCTCCTCGTTATGGATTGTATCCAGTTCTCATGCGGGATATTGATCTCTGCCGTATCTTCCAGGCTCACGATCTTTGCCTCGGGTTTTATGAATAAACTGATGCCGTTTAGCAGGGTCGTTTTCCCTGATGCAGTGCCCCCTGAAACAAGTATTGACCCGCCGTATTCCACAAGCAGCCACAGGTAGGCAAGCTGCCTGGCATTCAATGTACCGTATTTCATTATATCTATGAAGGAGATAGGCTCGCTCTTGAATCTGCGGATGGTGAAGGATGAGCCTTTTTTTGTAACCTCGCTGCCGTAAGTGAGATTTACCCTGCTGCCTTCAGGGAGAGTTGCATCTGTTATCGGATCAAGCACTGATATATGCCTTCCCGAGATCTGTGCCATCTTTAATATAAAAGAATTTAACCTGTATTCGCTTTCAAACTTCAGCTGGGTTCTCAGGGATTCAAAGACACGGTGATAGATATAGACATTCCTGCCCGGACCGTTGCAGCTTATGTCCTCTATCATGGGATCTTTCATTATAAGGTCGATCTCACCGTATCCGATAAAATCCCTCTTAATAAAATAGATCACTTTCTCCAGGATATCCCTGCTTACCCGTATGCCATACAGGTCAATAATATCCGCGACCCTCTTTTCGATGTACATCTCGCGGCTGGCATGAACGCTCTCCCTGTCCAGTTCTCTCTCAAAGATACTCCTTACCTTCCGGAATATCTCCTTACTATCTTTATCAAGAACAGGCTCAACTGGAATGTACTGGAGTTCTTCTTCGCTGCTATCATAGTTTATCCGGGCGAACTGGCTGGGCGGATTTACAGGATATGTTATATTTATTTCATTTATGGGTTTATCCTTGAATGAGCGCAGGAGTTCAGTAATATTATGTTTGTTTTCTTCCTTCCTGTCCAGTATCTGTTCCTCAAGCTGCTTGAGATGCAGTTCGAGCTCTCCGTTGCCATTATGTTTCTTGCCGTTGCCATTACCATTTCCTTTTATGCGCCCGGGAATAAGATTCAGCCTGCTAAAATTAAAGTCTAAAAATGATGTTTTCATTACGTTCATATACGTTTAAATCAGAAAATTACTAAATAACTTTTGTATATAGATTATATAGTCTATTTACCCGGGACGCTCTTGGTTGGATTAGCTGGCAAAGCGGGATTGTAAAAAAGTTTGGTTTTGAAATAAAATATTAGCCACAGAGTCTCAGAGAACAGAAAGAAATATAACTCTGTGCCCTCGGTGTCTCTGTGGCTATTTTGCTTTTAGATTTATCACCACCAAAGCCAAAAATGTAATAATTCACTGTCCTTCATTTATACTGATTTTATATATAGTCTATATATTCTTGGGAAAAAGTATATAGTGTCTCCTAACCAGAAAAATACTATTAAAATGATCAATGCAGAAATAAGAAAAGTCCAGGTAACGGGGAAATCGACATTCGTTGTTTCTCTTCCCAAGAAATGGGCGGTCGGTGCAGGAATAACTTCAGGATCCCTTGTTCAAATGCATCCACAGGAGGACGGTAATCTTCTTTTAACCACAAACGGGGGTTTTGCGCCACAGAGTCCAAAGATCTTAACCATCGATGGAAGGGGAGGCGATCCTCTGATAAGAGACATAATAGCCACATACGTTGCGGGGTATCGAGTGATCGAACTCAAAGCCAAAAATATCACACTTGAGCAGAGAAAAGATATAACAGCCATAGTAAAAAAATTGATAGGCATTGAAATTATCGAAGAAACACACGAAAAGGTAGTTATCCAGGATATCTCGAATACAGGAGAAATGCCTATCGATATGAGTTTTCGGCGCATGCATATAAAAGTGCAGTGGATGCTTGACAACACTATTAAGGCAATGAAT